>DATHOI010000999.1:0-6428 GCA_035485095.1 Polyangiaceae bacterium
GCCTGGTTCGCGGTTGGTTGTGGCGGACGCTACACCGAAGGCTTGCCGAATGCGGACGACACAGGCAACACGGGCAAAGCGGCCACAGGTGCTGAAAGTGCTGGCGGCGCCGCGTCGATCAGCGGGGGCATGGCGGCCGGCAACGGCGTGGCGCTTGGCAACGCGATGGCGGGCAATGCGGCAGTGAGTACGACCGGGGGTACCGCGACGACACTTGGCGGCGGCATCGCTGGTGTCGGCGCGACCAGTGGAGGCGCGTCGCCGGGCGGTGTGACTGCTGGGGGCGGCACGGTCTACGTCGGCGCTGGGCGCTCGGCGACGGTATTGGCGCAGGGCCTGAAGCGGCCCACGGCGCTCGTCGTGTACGGCGGCAAGCTCTATTTCGCGGACTTTGGTACCGACTACTACGACGGCAGTGTCTGGGAGCTGCCGCTCGACGCCTCGGGACCATTGGTCCCCGTGGCTCAGGCTCAGCGCGGTCCCGACGGTCTCGCGGTCGACGCGACGGGCGTGTACTGGAGCGCGCAAGCGTTGATGCGCGCGTCGCTCGACGGCACGAATCAAACGCAGCTTGTCACCGGCACGGTCAACGACCCGATAGCAGTGGGGCCGAGCGGCGTTTACGGCACTGGGTCCGTCGCTGGCTCCTTGACCACGGTGGTTCGCGTTCCGCTCGCCGGTGGCAGCTTGAGCGCGCTCGCACTGCCGAGCTCGTTAGGTCGGAGTATGCAGTCGTATGGCTTCGCGCTGGATGCCACGAGCGTCTATTGGACGACGTTCGACGACCCCACTTCGATCAAGAAGATGCCGCTCGAAGGCGGCACACCACAGACGCTCGCGACCACGCCCGGCGCGGGGGGTGGCATCGTTCTCCACGGCGGGAATGCGTATTGGGTCGCGTCCAGCGCGGTGATGAGCGTGCCGACTGCGGGCGGTACGGCCGTGGCCCTCGCGCCATCGAGCACTACGATCGCTGGCGGAGACAACATCGCCGTGGACGACGCGAACGTGTACTGGACGACCACCAACAGCGTGATGAAAGCGTCGCTCGGGGGTGGCCCGGCGGAGGTCCTCGCCTCCGATCTGCCTGCGCCCGCCCCGATCGCGGTCGACGCGACGAGTGTCTATTGGGGTACCACTTCGACGTTGCACGGCCTCGCTGCTGGCACGATCATGAGACTGACGCCGAAGTGACTCGCTAGCACGACGCGCCGAGGCGCTAGTCAGCGCTCAGCGTGATCCAAGCGGGCGCATGGTCGCTGGCGTGCTCGCGGCCGCGCACCCAGGTGTCCACGCCGGCCTCGCGCAGCCTCGGCGCCAGCTCCGGATTGAGCAGCACGTGATCGATACGCAACCCGGAATTCGTCTCCCAGTGGCGTCGAAAGTAGTCCCAGAACGTGTACACGCGCTGGTCTTGAAATTTGCTGCGCAGCGAATCCAACCAACCCTGCGCCAAGAGCCGCGCATAGCAGGCGCGGCCCTCGGGTTGAAGCAGCGCATTCTTCAGCCACGAGCGCGGATTGTAGATGTCGAAGTCAGTCGGGACGACGTTGAAATCGCCTGCAAGCAGGGCGGGCATTCCGCACTCGCACAAACCTTTTGCGTGGCTGATGAGCCGCTCGAACCAGGCGAGCTTGTAAGCAAACTTCGGCCCGGGTTGCGGGTTGCCGTTGGGTAAATACAAGCAGCCGACGAGCACGCCGTTGACCGCGGCTTCCAGGTAGCGGCTCTGATCGTCGCCAGTATCGCCTGGCAGCTCGCGGCGAATCGGGACTGGCTCGGCGCCCTTCGCCAGGATCGCGACGCCGTTCCAGGAAGCTTGACCGCGCCACAGCGCGCCGTAGCCGGCTGCGCGGAGCTCGCTGCTCGGAAAGCTCGTGTCGCTCGCCTTCAGCTCTTGCAGACACACGATGTCTGGGGATTCCTTGGCGAGCCATTCCAGCAAGTTGCTCAAGCGCGAGCGCACGCCGTTGATATTGAACGTGGCAACCTTCGTGAGCCCGGCTCGTTTGGCTGCAGGCGCGCGTTTGGGCACATTTCGAGTATGGCGTAAAATCGGACTTTTCGGCTCGTGAGCTGTGACTACGACGGAGACCGTCGCGTTTGCGGGCAAAACTTTGTCGGCTGATCGGTCGCCTGGGAAACCGAGAGCCCGTTGAGCTGGCAGAGCTGGGCGTGGGCGCTGTGCGGCGCAGCAGAGAGCCGCGCCGTGACCCTGGCAATCGGGCGCGGACTGCCCAGCTCGACGCTCGCCGGCGCTGAGCGGCTTCTGATTGCAGCTTGTCCACCAGTTTCCGTTTGAGCTCGAAGCATGCGCTGCGCGGACTTCGTTTCAAAGGTCGATGCTGTTGCGCCCCTTGTTCGAATGCCTGGTTCGGCCAGCTCAACCGGTGAGCGCCGCGCAAGCTCAAAGAAAGACGCCCGCATGATCGGTTGGAAAAAACAGTGCCTAGCAATCGCCGCCGTCGCACTGGTCGGGTGTGGCTCGAACGGCTCCGCGGACGACGGAGCGTCGAGTGGTGGAGGTTCGGCAGCGGGCAGCTCTTCAGCGCCGAGCGGCGCGGCTGGGTCGTCATCCGCTGCTGCCGGGGCGACGCAAGCCAACGCCGGGGCCAGCTCCGCTGGCGCAACGAGCGGCGCCGGAAGCAGTAGCGCAGCCGGTGCTGCGTCCGGCGGCGCCTCGAGCGGGGCGAGTGGTGCTAGTTCCGGTGGCGCCGGTGCGGGCGCAAGCGGCGCGGGTTCTGGCGGTGCCGCAGGAGCGAGCTCGGCGGGCAGCGCTGGCAGCGCGGGTCAGTCGAGCGGCGCTCAGCCTTTCAAAGGTGTGGCCAATTCGCCGTGCGCCGCGCGCACCGCGTTGAATGTGTCTTGGTACTACAACTGGGAGCAGACCGAGACCGAGCCATGCACGGGCGGCGCGGGCGGCACGTTCGTGCCCATGATTTGGGGTCACACGGGCGCCGAACAAACGGCGGCCAGCATTCAAAGCGCCGTCGCAGGCTTCGTGAGCAAGGGTTACAAATACGTGCTCGGCTTCAACGAGCCGGACAATACTGGTCAATCGAACATCTCGGTGGCGACCGCGATCACGCTCTTGCCGTCTTTCGATAACGCGGCCATCGCGGTGGGCACGCCCGCGACGCAGGCCAACACGACCGGCCAAGCCTGGTTCAAAGACTACATGGGCCAGGTCGCAGCCAACACCGAGCTGCGCGCCGACTTCATCGCGTTGCATTGGTACGGCTGGAACGCGGGCTCCTGTGACGCCCAGGCCTCGCAGCTCGAGAGCTACATCAAGTACGCCGAGGGCTTCCCAGGCAATCGCCCGATTTGGCTCACGGAGTGGGGCTGCTTGAACCTCAGCGCACCCACCACCGCGGGCGTCGTTGATTTCTACAAGGGCGCCGTCGCGGTGTTCGCCAAACACCCGCGGGTGGTGCGCTACGCGTGGTACCCGTGGTCAACCAATTGTGGGCTCAACAATTCGGACGGCACGCTGACTGACCTCGGCGTGGCTTATGCCGCCCAGCCCGCCACCAAATAAACATGAGCCGCGCCCGAGCGCGGCCTCAATCGCAGCCGCAGTTGCCTTGCAGGCCGACGATCTCCAGCGCGTCACTGCAGTCGAGCGCTGTCTCTGCATACAAGACGCGCGCAGCTGAGGCGAGCGCGCTGTGGCGGTGCTCGAGCGGCGCCACGCTGGCGGCTCGCAGCGCTTCACGCGCCTTCAGTGGAACCGACTCACTGTGGATGAGTAGGGGAGCGAGGCTGAATGCCATGGTTAGGATCCCTTTCTGAGTACCGGGCGCGGACCGCACCGGGCACGGAACGCAAGGCCAACGCGCGTGCCCTGCACTAGGGAACCTGTGGCCATGGTTTCTTCTGTCAACCGACTTTCTTTTGGAAAGTGACGTGGCTATGCTCCTGATATGGCAAAGGCAGTCGATTGTCAGTGTCAGGCGTTCCAAACAGCCATCGACGTCTTGGGCCGGCCATGGACAGCGCTGATACTGACCGCCCTGCAGGCCGGTTCGCGCCGCTTCGGTGAGCTCGGTGAGAGCGCGCCCGGTCTGGGCACTAAAGTGCTCTCCGCGCGCTTGAAGGACCTCGAGGCACGCGGCTTGGTGGAACGCCAAGTCGAGGCGGGCCCGCCCATTCGCGTCGCCTATGAACTGACCGAGCAGGGGCGCGCCTTCGGTCAAGTCGCACAGGCCATTCAGCGTTGGGGTCGCGAGCTCACCGCGGTCCCCACACCAGGCGCGCGCCGCAGAGCGTGACGCGCTCCCGGATCGGCCGTCTGGCCTTGACCGTGATCCATGGCGCAGGATGCAAGTGCGAGGGTTGAGCGGACGAAGCGCCTGGCGTGTAGCTTCAGACCCTCCCGCCACTGCCACGCGAAATCTTCAAATTGAAACGAAACAGGGCTGAGCAACCGACGCCGGTCGCGGCGCGGCTCGCGACACAGTGACGGAAACGCGCGCGCTCAGCGGCTGACCGTGGCGCCGGTGCGGCGCGCCAACAGGTCGGACAGAAATAGGAGGGCGGTATCGCTCGGCGGCAGGCTTGGCGTGCGGAGCGCCGCGAGCGCGCTATCGAAGCACGCGTTGTCGCGGAGCGCGTCGCAGGCGACCAGCGCGGCGACCCAAGCGTCGGAGTTGCTGGGATCGGCGCCGAGCTCGGTCTCCGCGCGCTTTCTGGCCGATTCCAGCTCGCCCGCGCGCAGCTCGGCGAACGCCGCCGAACGAACCGCGGTTCGTCCCGGAGCGTTGAGCGGCGCCGCTGCCCCATCCGCAGCTTGGCTGGAAGCGTTCGCGGCGTTGGGCTTTCGCGCCGCTTCGAGCGCGCGTTTCATCGCGGGTGAAGCGTCACGAAAGCTATCGAACGCTTCTAGCCAGAGTCGTGCGTCGGCGCTGCGCCCGAGCGCCTGCAGCAGCCGTGCAACGAGCAAGTTCGCGGGCTCGTCGCCTGGACGCCGCGCGACGGCCGCCATCGCGTCAGCGAGCCCACGGTTGAAGTCTCGCGCACGCTCTTCACAACGGGCGCGTTCGAAATAGTTGCCGTAGTAGTCGGAGTCGAGTCGGAGCCCGTTGTCGAACGCGTGCGCAGCCGTCCCCGGTCCGTCTTGCGCCGCTACGCTCGAGCATTGGACGGCGCCGATTCTGGCCCAAATCTCTGGGCTTTCCGGGTCTTCCGAGCGCGCCTGCGCATACCAAACGAGGGCTTTCCCGTACTCGCCGCGCGTCTCATGTTCGATGCCGATGGTGTAGTCGGCGTAGGCCTCGGGACTGATGAAGCGACCCTCGTAGCGCACGCCATTTGCCATACGCGTCACATTGCTCGAGCCCTCCGCGCAGGCGCTGCACAGCGTCAGCAGCGCACAGCAAGCGAGCCGCGTCGCCCAGCGTGAGCGGCGATGCAGCGCGATGCGCTCTGTTGCTTGCAGCAGCGTGACGTGACTCACAGCAGCTCGCGCAGGCCAGCGAGGAAGCGATCGTTCTCGGCAGCCGTGCCGATAGTCACGCGGAGCTGGTGCGCCAAGCGCCCGCCGCGTTGATGAAAGCTGCGCACGAGCACGCTACGCTCGGCCAGGCCCTGGAACAATTCTGCCGCTGGACGCTCACTGCGAAACCATAAAAAATTGGCCTGGCTCGGCGTCACCGTGACACCCGGCAGCTCAGTGAGCGCGCGGCTGACGCGGGCACGCTCGGCCACGACCGATCGGACAATGCTGCTAATTTCGGGCGCGAGCTCGGTCACGGCGAGCCGGCCGAGCACTTGCGCGAGTGAGTTCATATTGTACGGCAAGCGCACTTTGTCTACCTCGGTGACCAGCGTAGGCCGTCCGATCAGCCAGCCCACGCGCAGCGCGGCGAAGCCAATTTTGGACAACGTGCGCATCACGGCCACGTTCTCGTAACGCCGATACAGCTCGAGCTGATCGCCACCGGCGTAGGGGATATAGGCTTCGTCGATCACGACCAGCGACTTGGGTGCAGCCTGAATCACGCGCTCGAGCCGCCCGCGGTCGACCAGATTGCCCGTCGGGTTATTGGGTGAGGCGATGAAGATCACGTTGGGCGGCGCGAGCTCGATGCCGCGCAGCATCGATTCTTCCGCCAGATCCCAGCTCTGATCGAGCGGCACCTCGAGCACGCGCTGACCGCGGACTCGCGCGCTCATGCGGTACATCACGAAGCTGGGCGTGGTGGTCATGATCAGCGCGCCGTCAGCCCGGTCGCGCGGCTGCGAGAGCGCCGACAGGAGCATGGTGATGATCTCGTCGCTGCCGTCCCCGACTAGAATTTCTTCCTGGCTCACCCCCGAGTAACGCGCCAGTGCCTCACGCAGCAGCGTGGCGGTCGCGTCGGGGTAGCGCTCCCAGGTGACCCCGGCGGCGACCTCGACGAGGCGTTTTTTTGCGGTCTCGGAGA
>DATHOI010001000.1:0-24115 GCA_035485095.1 Polyangiaceae bacterium
GCCGACCACGCCCGCCGCGCCGACCACGATGGCCGCGGTGCGTTGCGTTCCGCCGGAGCTCGACGTTGCATCTTGCGCGGGTGGCGGACTCGTGATGGGTTGCGGCGTGCTGTTCGCGGCCGGTGCCGGCGCGCTCCCAGCAGCGGGCGTTAGCGGAGGCACCTCGATCGTGAGCTTTGCAGCGTCAGCGACATGCACCGTGGACACCCACTTCTGCTTGCCGGGCGCGACTGCTTCAATCGAGTGCGGACCCGGGTCGACCGGGATGGGTGAGCCGAACTCGGCGGGTTGGACCGGGACGCCGTCACGACGCACCTCGAGGCCGGTCGTTTCTTCGCTGCTGCCGATGGCGCGAATCGTGAGCATGGACAAGCGCGCTTCGAGCGCTGCCGCGCGGTCAGTCGCTAGATCTAGACGGACCTTCGAGCCGGACGCGCGCGCGAGCGGAATCGCTTCCTTGTACTCGGCCCAAGCGCTCGCGGTCTTGCCGAGTTTTTCGTAACACTCGGCGAGATTGAGCAACGTTCCGAGTCCTGGATCGAGCTGCTGGCTGGCTTCGAACTTGGGGCAGGCTTCAGTGTACTTGCCGCTCGCGACGAGCGAGCGCCCCTCGTTGAAGAGCGCCTCCGCGGCCGCCCGGTTGCTCGCTCCAGCTGTCTGCGCGCTCGCCGCTCCGGCGATCGACACGGCCAGGAAACCCACAAAAAACGAGATCCGCCTCACTACACTTCGGTATCTTAGTGGGCTCCGCGCCACAAGAGCGGATTCACTTCCGCAAAGCGAACTCCGCGATCGCGTCCAGTACCGCAAAAAAACGCTGACGGGTAAAGCGCGAACCGCTCGTCACCCAATCCAGGTGCTCAGCTGGCTTTTGGTCGTCCTGGAAATGACCCAAAATATCCAAGTGGTCGGCCTCGCCCGCCCATAGGAGCTCGCCCCACAACATGCTCAGAGTCGGTACGATGCCGTCGTTGGATGCTCCGCTCACGTCCGCGTCCATGCCGGCGCGCAGAAATTCGGCTTCGCGCGGCGTGGGTCGCGCGTACGGGTACACGGCCGACTCTTGGCTGCTGAATTGGTACAGCGTCGAGTAGATGGCTGCGGTGAACGCGGCGTAGGGCGAGCGAATGCGTTTGGCGAAGCGCATCGCGCGCGGCGCAGGCGCGGCCGATGCCACGCAGCCATAGCGCACGCCGGAATCGCTCTCCGTGGCGGCGTTGAACAGATCCATGGCCTCCGGCATGATCTGAATGATGGCACCCTGATCGATGCGCACCTTACTCAGAAAGTCCGCGATCTCACCGCGGCCTTCGCGATCGACGAAGCGGAGCACGCTGTCGGTGACGCGACTGAACAGCTTCATGTCACCGCCAAAGAGCGAATCGATGCCGCCGACTCCCGCCATCAGGCGCGAAAAGATGGCCAACGACGGCTCGCCGATCGTCAGAGACACGACGGTGAGCAGGCTCAGTACGTACAAGAAGCGCGTGCCGGACACCGTCGCAAAATAGGTGGCGAGCGGCGAACCGTAGTGGGGAGCGTTGATCGTGATCGCGCTCAGCACGCGCTTGCGCCACGCGAGCTGCTCGCGCGAGACACCGAGATTGACGCTCGGTGACAGCACGAGTCGCACGTCGAGCCCGCCCGTCGAGTGCCCGATCAAGTGGATTGGGCCGCTCGCGGCGCCAGCGCTGTTGGCGACGGTGGTGGCGAGAATGCGCGACCGGTAGCGCAAAGACGACGTGGGCGGTGCCGGCACGTCTTCGAAGCGCGCCTGCACGCCGGCCGCCGCGAAGCGTTGCTCGAGGCCAGCGCGCACGTGCTTGAAATAGTCGTAGCCGGCGAGGTGTCCGAACCCGAACATGCCGGGCACGAAGTACACGTGGTGCAGCGTCGCTTGCGACACGCTAGTCGGTGAAGTCGACGTTCGCGCTTTGTTCGAAGTCGAAACGCACTTCGCCCGCGTCCACGCCGCCAGAGGTGAACGCTTCACTGTGCACGCGATGCAGCGACAGGGCGCCCGTGCCAGTGCCGGCGAAGGAGCCGGCAGGGATGCTGCCCGAGCCAGCGTCGTCACGGAACGTGCAACGAGTGGTGGAGCTGCCGTCTTGCGTGGTGAGCTCGACGTACACGAGATCGCGGGCCGAGCCGGGACCCCAGGCCAGGGCGAGTGGGGCGCGAAGCGAGACCGTGCCGAGCTCGGCGAGCGGCGTGGTCGCAACGGTGATGCCGCTGAGCAACGCCGGCGCGTTGGCGTTCACGTTGAAGGCTTGCAGCACGCCACCCGAGGTGCTGAGAAAATAGCTGGTCGCCGCCGGCAGCGGATCGGCCGTGCGGTCGCGCGTCGTGTACACCACGCCCGCGATCAGATCCGTCACCGCGGGGAAGGCGCGGGTTGCGAGCGCCGCGCTGGTGGTTGCCGTCCGGAGCGTCACGTCACCGGCGTCCAAAAACTCCACGCGGCCGAGCGGACTGAGCGGCATGCTGCCGTCGCGCTCCTTGCCCGGCTCGGCGCACTGGCCGATGGCCGGCAGGTCGAGACCGAAGCCGGCCAGATGCATCATCGCGTTGACGTCGACTTCCGGCGGAGTGCGCACGAAGCCGGCGAACGCGGTGGCTCGCGGCGCCTCACTGGAATTCTCGGTTTGGCTGCGCTCGATCGTGACCAAACCGTGGGTGCTCCCGGTATCGGCGTCTGAGCTGTAGTCCGCGGGCGTCACGGAACAGCCGAAACCCAGCACGCCGAGCGCAAGTACGGGAGCACATCGCCAAGGAGCGATCCGCAAACTCGACTGCCAACCGGCCTGCACCACCGCTGTAGGGTAGCATCCCCGCTCGAAATTCAACGCCCGAAATTCGACCGCCGGCCGCGCCCGGCTCGATGGCCTTCGCCAAGGTCTTCGATAAGTTACTAGAATTTGCCAATCACGGCACCGGCAGGGTGAAGCGACCAGCCGTTGATCGTCGCGTCGTCACGCTCGGTCGGCTGATCCACCGTGCCGGTAACGTGCGAGTAGTCGAGCTCGAGCTCCGCAGCGACGTAGATGGGTGCGACGCCGACCGCGAGCCCGAGCACCGGCCCTGCGCTGATACGCGCCGCGCTCAGCGTCGAGTCTGCGCTCGCGTCGAGCTCGACCTTGCCTGACCAGTGATCGTACGCGCCGCGCAGCCCCCCCCAAACCGAAATCAAGTCCGCGTCGGTGCGGTAGCCAAAGAGCAGCGGCACATCCACACCGAAACCGTTCACGCGATTCAGATCCGTACCGGGCAGCTCGAGGGGGCTGTGCCCGAAGCCACGCGCCGTGACACCCAAGCCAGCAGAGAATGCGGTGCTGCCCCAGTCGAAGGCATGGCGTGCGTCGGCGCGCGCTGCTTGACCCGTGAAGCTCAGCCCCGCCTCGTTGCTGCCGGCAATGCCCACGCGCGCCGCTGCCCAAGGCGCGAGCGCCGGGCCTTCCGCCAGCGCGACGAGCACGCCTCGCGTGTAGCGTGCATCCCCCGGGGTAGGAGCGGTGTCCGCCGAACGTTCGCGAGCGTAGTCGAGCGCCGAGCGCTCAGCGCCAAGCACGAAGCGATCGCCCACGCCGGCGCCAAACGAAGTTCGCCCGGTGGGCAGCGCATGCGCCGGATGAAGTAAGGGCACGCCGCCGCCGCAGGCTTCGAGCGCAAACGCGAGACCGAACGCGAGTAAAAATCTCACCCGCGGAAATACCCGGCTACTTGCGAAACCGCGATGGGTAGGTGTTGCTCTCGGCGCGCTGCTTCAGCTCTTCATCATTTTGGTGCAGCGTCACCGCGCGATCGATCAAGACCTGCTCGGCCTCGACGTGCTTCGGATCGGGCAAGCAGCACTCCACGGGGCACACGGCCTGACACGCCTCGTGGTCGTCGAAGCCGACACACTCGGTGCACAGGTCGGGGTCGATGACGTAGATTTCGTCGCCTTCGGAGATGGCATCGTTCGGGCACTCCGGCTCGCACGCTCCGCAGTTGATACAGTCGTCGGTAATGAAGGTCGCCATGCCCGGTTTTCGCGCTGGTTTGCTGGGGTTTCGGGGTTCGGTCGTGTAAACTTATGAATGGCCTGGCGGGCCTGTCAACTTCGGGTAGAGTGCCCGCCGCCCGATGCTTCGCAGCGATCATAGCGCGTTTTTGAGCCCCCGCGTGTCCACTCTTTACGGCTGGGTGGCGCTTGCCGCATTGGCCTTCGCCGCCGGTTGCTCACCGAAGATTGGCGACAAGTGCACGGTATCGACGGACTGCTCGGCGACCGGGGATCGCTTGTGCGACATTACCGAGCCGGGCGGCTACTGCACGGTTTTCAACTGCGAGCCCGATAGCTGCCCGGACGACGCGGCCTGCGTCAACTTCGGCATCAACCTCAGCCCCGCGCCCGGTTGCACGGTGACGCAAGGCGAGTCTCCGTACCAACGCTCCTTCTGTCTCGCGACCTGCGAGACGGACAGCGATTGTCGCGCGGGTTATGCTTGCCTCGCGCCCGGGGCGATCGGCGGCACGGACGCCGACCTGACCCGCTCGAACCTGGTCTGCGGGGTGCCGCGAACCGCCGAGAGCGCGGCGGACGCGGGCTATTCGAATCAAGTTTGCTTGGGCTCGGATGCGGGGCCCCCCGCCGACTTGAGCGGCGGCGGCGCATCGAGCAGCGACGCGAGCACGGACGCATCGAGCAGCGGTGGCATGTCTGGCGCGGACAACGCGGGCGCGGGCGGCTGAGCTTCGCAAATCGGCGCACGCGCTCGGAAATCGACTGCTCGGGCTGCCTCGAGCTTTGCTGCTAAGCTCGGCCACGATGTTCGGGATTCGGTCGTTACCGCGCACGCTCGAGGCGGCGCTGCGCGACATGCGCCACGCCAAGAACGAGACGCGGATCTCGGCCTTGCGCGATCTGGTGCGCTTGTCGGAGACCGAGGCTCGTCCCCGCGCGCTGTCTGCCCTGTGCGACGTGCTGGACAGCGATGCCGATTTACACGTGCGCGCGGCGGCCGCGCTCGCGCTCGGTGACGCCGCGGCCAAGGAATCGCGGGGCGCGCTCTTGAACGCGGCGCGCTCGGCGCCGCTGACCGTGCGCGAAATGGCGCTGGCCGCGCTCGGGGAAATTGCCGAGCCATGCGACGACGAGGTGCTCTCTCTGCTCGAGCAAGCGCGCACCGACGCCGCGCCGGAGCTGCGCTTTCAAGCGCTGTTAGCTCAGAATCGCCTGTGCCGCACGGTCCTGCAGGAGCGACTGATCGACGCCACGCGCGACTCGGACGCGGAGGTGCGGCAGATCGCCTACCGGTTGGCAGAAGAGCACGTGGTGTCGGACCGCGCGCCATTGCCCGAACCGCTTCGGCAACGCGCGCGCGCGGCGTTGCGTGACGACGCCCCGAGCGTTCGGCTCGCGGCGGCGATCTTGTTGGCGCGCATCGGTGACGCCAGCGGCGCGCAGGTGATCTGCGCGGTCGTCAAGAAGGAGGACCGCGTGGCCTCGTTGGAAGACGAACAGGCCGCGCTGGAGCTGGCTGGCGAGCTAAAGCTCACTGAAGCGCGCGCCGCGCTCAGTCGTCGTGCATTTGGTTTCTTCGGTCTGTTTCGCGATCCGTTGGCGTGGCATGCGCGCGTGGCGCTGGCGCGCCTCGGCGACCCGCAAGCCAAGGCCGCCATCTTGCGGGGTTTGTCGGCGTTCACGCGCGACGCGCGCACCATCGCCGTGGCCGCCGCCGGCCGCGCGCGGCTCAGTGAAGCACGTAGCATTTTGCGGCGCATGACGCCGGCGCAGGCCGACCCGGACACGGTCGCCGAAGCCCTCGCGGAGCTCGAAACCGCGCCGTGAACGATTCGTCTCGGGACGCTCCGACCGCGCCGCTCGCGCTCGGCTTGCGCTTGGAATTTTATCGCGCATTGCGCCGCATTCGTTTGCTCGACGAGCGCATGCAAGCGCTTCAGCGCCAAGGCCGCATTGGATTCTACGGCACATGCACCGGTCAAGAAGCCGTACCCGTGGCGCTCGGCTTCGCCGTAGAGAAAACAGATTGGGTTTTTCCAGCGTTGCGCGAGAGCTCCGTGCTCCTCGTGCGCGGCTTCTCGCTCGACACCTACTTGGCGCAGGTGTTCGGTAATTCGGCGGACGTGCTCAAGGGTCGCCAGATGCCGAGCCACATGAGCGGTCGCGCGGCTCAGGTGGTCTCTTGGTCGAGCTGTATCGGCACGCAGCTGACGCACGCCGTCGGCGCCGCTTGGGCAGCCAAGATCCGCCGTGAAAACATGGTCTCCGTGGCGTGCCTAGGCGACGGCGCGACGAGCTCCGCGGATTTTCATTCGGCGCTCAACTTTGCTCAGGTGTTTCGCGTGCCGTGTGTCTTCGTGTGCCAAAATAATCAATGGGCGATCAGCACGCCCGCAGCGCGCCAAACCAGCAGTCACACGTTCGCCGAGAAAGCGCATGCGTATGCGATGCAGGCACAGCGTTTGGACGGCAATGACGTGTGCGCGCTGTATCTCGCGTTTCAACGCGCAGCCGAGCGAGCCCGCGCCGGGCTCGGTCCGACCTTCCTCGAATGCGTGACGTATCGCATCGGCCCACACTCGACGAGCGATGACCCGACCTTGTATCGCCCGGACGCAGAGGTCACCGAGTGGAAAACACGGGATCCGATCGCTCGTCTCGCGCGCCAGCTCAGAGCGGAAAATGCGCTCGATTCGACGCTGGAACGAGCCGTCGATGACGAGTTGAACGCTGAGCTCGACGCTGCGCTCGCGCGCGTGGAAGCCGCGCCGCCGCCGCCGCGCGCATCGCTGTTCGACGATGTCTATGCCGAGCTGCCTTGGCACCTGCTCGAGCAGCGCAAGGAATTTTTCGCGCAGCGCTGACTCGAGGCGGGCGGCAAGCTGCGACACTTCATCGCTGACCGCTTGGGTGACGGCAACACGACGGCCCGGGCACGATGAAGATCAGCAACTCCTTCGTCGAGAGCTTCGGCAAATGTACCGCTCCTGCGGTAACTGCAGCTCGCAGTCCGCGCGGCATTCCGTGATCGGTGGTATCAGCGCGCAGAGCGGCAAGGACATCGCGGGCGTCAACGGCAACTACGGCGGTACGGCAATCTACCAAGCCTCGGACATTCACGGCTTGTGAGCGGCCACCCGCGCGCGGGCGGCCTTCGGTTCGCTCGCGCAAAGTCCGCTGAAATCAGCGCGAAAACACGTGCAAGCCCTTGTGACGCAGCAGATCGTGCGTTACATGGGCGGGGATCATGGATCAATTCGACGCCATTGTGCTGGGCGGCGGCCCCGGCGGCTACGTGTGTGCGATTCGGCTCGGGCAGCTTGGCCAAAAGGTCGCCTGTGTCGAGGAAGAAGAATATGGCGGCGTGTGCCTGAACTGGGGCTGCATCCCGTCCAAGGCGCTGATCGCGAACGCCCACTTCGTCGAGAAGTCTCGGCACATCGCTGACGCGGGCATCGTCGTCCAAGGCGTGAACGTCGATGTAGAGAAGATGCAGGACTGGAAGGGCGGCATCGTAAAGAAGATGACCGGCGGCGTGCGCTCGCTAATCAAGGCGAACGGCGGCGAGATAGTCGAGGGCCGCGGTCGAGTCGTCGACGCGAAGACCATCGAGGTCACCCTCAAATCCGGCGAGAAGCGTCGCATCACGGCCACGAAAGGCATCGTGATCGCGACCGGCTCAGCCACCATTCAGGTGCCCGGTTTCGAGTTCGACGGCAAAGCGGTGATCGGCGCGCGTGAGGCGGTCAGCCTGCGCACGCTGCCCAAGCGCATGGTCGTGATTGGCGGCGGCGTGATCGGGCTCGAGTTGGGCATGGTCTACCAAACCTTCGGGGTGGATCTGACGGTCGTGGAGCTCACGCCGACCCTGCTGCCCGGCGTCGACCCGGAATGCGTCAAAGTCGTTGAAAAGAAGCTGACCCAGCGCGGCGGCAAGGTGCTCAAGAACACGCGCGCCGAACGCCTCGAGAAGACACCGAACGGAGTCACCGTCGTGGTCTCGGTCGAGGGCAAAGAGCAGAAGCTCGAGACGGACGTGGTGCTCGTCGCCGTCGGCATGAAGCCGCGTTCCAAGGGCATTGGCCTCGAAGAGCTGGGCGTCGAAATCGACCCGCGTGGCTTCGTCAAGACCAACGAGTTTTGCGAGACCAACGTCAAGGGCGTGTACGCCATCGGCGACGTGAGCGGTCAACCGATGCTCGCCCACAAGGCCTCCAAGGAGGGCGAAGTAGCCGCCGAGGTCATCGCCGGTAAGCACGCCGGCAAAGACTGGGTGACCGTTCCGGGCATCATCTTCACGGATCCCGAGATCGCGACGGTCGGCCTCACGGAAGAGCAAGCCAAAGCTCAAGATTACCAATTCAAGGTCGGCAAATTTCCGTTTGCTGCGCTCGGCCGCGCCGTCAGCATCGGTGAGACCGACGGCTTCGTGAAGGTCGTCACGGACACGAAATCCGGGCGCATTTTGGGCATTCACATCGTCGGTCCCTCGGCGAGCGATCTGATCAGTGAAGCCGCGCTCGCGCTCGAGGTCGTGGCCACCGCCGAAGACATGGCGCTCACCATCCATCCGCACCCGACCCTCGGTGAGGCGCTGATGGAAGCCAGCGCGGCCTCGCTCGGCCACGCGATTCACATCGTGAACCGCTGAGCACGGCTTCGTTCGGCCGCGCTCAAGCAGGCTGCTTGCCAGAGTCGCGGCCGGGTTGTCCGCTGCGCCGTAAAGCGCCCACGCCCCCGTCTCGAAATAACCGATCCCGGAGGCTCGGGTTGTTTGTGTTGGTCAAGCGTTACGCCGCGCTGCAGCCCAGCCTTCGGCGGCGCGTTTCGGCCTGGTTTTGTGCCCGATTCGTGGCGGAGCGGGGCGCTCCGTGCCGTGCTCCGCAGAAACGTGGCATCTTTCGGCGATGGGCATCTTCAGCCGCGTGGCGCAGGTCATGTCCGCCAACTTCAACGCTCTACTCGACAAGGCGGAGGATCCACGCAAAAGCTTGGACCTCACTTTGGTCGAGATGCGCGAACAGATCGCTGCCGCACGCAAAGAGGTAGTGAGTAGCGTCGCGTCCGAGAAACAACTCAAGAAGAAGGTCGAAGAGCTCGATCAAGAGGTGGAGAAGTGGAGTGGTCGCGCCGAGCTCGCCGTGCGGAACAACGACGATGCCTTGGCCCGCGAGGCGTTGCTGCAGAAGCGTCGTGCCGTGGGCGAGCGCGACCGCGCCGAAGCGTTGCGCGGCGAACAACGTGCAACTGCGCTGGAAATGAAAGAAGCGCTCGAACGCATGGAG
This sequence comes from Polyangiaceae bacterium, assembly GCA_035485095.1. Lineage (GTDB taxonomy): Bacteria > Myxococcota_A > Polyangia > Polyangiales > Polyangiaceae > PMG-095. The sequence goes on from DATHOI010001000.1 coordinate 9,292, forward strand.
CGCAAAGTGAAGGAATTCGAGCTGCGCAAAGGGACGATCGCCACGCGCGCCGAGCAGGCCAAAGCGGGCGGAGGCGTCGAGGCGCTGGGCAAAAAGGGCTCAGGCCCGGGCGCGTTCGACGAGTTCCGGCGCATGGAAGACAAGATCGAAACCGCGGAGCACAGCGCGCTCGCTCGAAGTGAGGTCGACGCGGTGCTCGACAATCGTGGCCCGAGCGGCATGTCGACTGCCGAGCTCGAGGCGCGCTTTCGCAGCCTCGAAAGCGGCACGGGTGCGAGCTCTGCATCGCCCGCAAAAACCGAGGTCGACGACGAGCTCTCGGCTTTGAAAAAGAAGATCCGCATCGCGCCTTGAACGCGCAGCAGGAGCGACCGGACGCGGCGCTCGCGGGTAGTGGCCGGCTTTGAAATGGTGCGCTAGGCGATGCGCGGGTTTGCATTTCACCCCCGATTCGCGTCGGCTACCCCGTGTCTCGATTCTGAAGTTCAAACCTAAACATCAGTTTCGCGTTGCGTGAGAGGGTGAGCGGCACGCTGGGCGCTAAGGCGGCGCGCGCGCTGGGTTTCAAACCCTGTCGCCGCTCGAGCTTCAGGGGGCCCGCGGGTATTCTCGATCGGTGAGCGTGCCGAGGAACGCAACGATCGCGTCGATGTCTGGCTCGCTCAAGCGTGGTGTTTCCCCCGGCGCCTGGTTGTAGGGGGCTACGTTGGTGTTCACGTATTTTTGGTATTTCGGCGGCAGATCGTCGAACGCCCCGCTCGGGTACCAACGTTTCGGATCGCTGCCGCGCGTGGCGTAGAAGGAGACTACGTCGCGCAGCTTCGAGAACACGCCGTTGTGCATGAAGCTCGAGCGAGTGGCCACGTTGCGCAGTGACGGCGTGCGAAAGCTGCCGCAGAACCAAGGGTCCTCCGTGTGCAATCTTTCGTCGCGCCGCTCGCACACGCCGAGATCGAAACCGCGCGCGTCTCGGCTGGCGGGCAGGCGTCGGTTCCGCGGAACCGCGACCGTGTCGTAGCCAAAGTCGGTGAACAGCGAACGCTCGGGCATGGCTGAGTGCGCGTCGAACTTGTGACACGAGCTGCACGCGCCCTTCTCGCGGTCGTCGAACAACGCCAGGCCGCGCGCCTCGAGCGTCGAGAGCTGCGCTTTGCCCCGTAAATAGTCGTCATATTGCGACGAGAAGGGCGACATGGCCGGGGTCGTGAGGAACGCCTCGATGCAAAAGCCGAGCGCTTGCAGGGCCTTCTCCGGTGTGGCGAAGACTCCGTCGAACTCGGCCGCGAGCTCGCCAGCGTAGGTGCTGTCTTGAAGCGCGCGCGCGATGCGACGCGGATTGGGGTTGCCCATCTCGTTTGGGTTGAGCAGCGGTTGGGCCGCCAAATTCGCGAGCGTGTTCGCGCGACCGTCCCAGAAAAATCCGCCGAACGCTTCGGGGAGCTCTGCCTCCTCCTCCCATTCCAGATGAAATTGGCGCACGAAGCGCAAATACAGCACCGACGGCGTGTTACGGCGCGCGAAGTGATCGGGCGCGCTGCCACGCGCCACGCCGAGCGTGGAGCCATTGTTCCCCGCGTAGCCGTGCTCGGGGTCGTGGCACGTCGCGCAGCTCATGCCTTCGGGCACGGACAGCTTCGGATCGAAGAACATCTTCCGCCCGAGCGTCACGCGCGCGTCCTCCACGGCGGGCGGCAACGGTGCGGCATTCTGCATCGAAGTCTCGAAAATAGGCTTCGTTGCCAGCCGGTTTGGCGGTGCCGGGACGGCCGGGCGTTCGCTCGATTCGTGGCGCGCGTGAAGCCCGAGCAGCGCGCCGAGCGTGAGCAAGCTCGCGCCGGCGACTGCTAGCGCCCATCCATGGCGCGCGTTTGATGTTTTCGTAAACATGAGCGACGTCCCAGCGGCCAGTCCATCGCGAGTCGGTGTCGACCGAGTGTCGCTGTCGCAACACGCTCGTGGCTTCGTTTCTCGTGCGTTTCACCGATTCGTTGGTGAAGCGGAGCGAGGAGGTCACACGCGCTCTCGATGATGCCCCCAAATCCCAAGATCCGAGCATGGCGCTCGGTTCTTGGGACATGGAGGTTGGATAATGAGAACAGCTTTGTCGATGACGGGTGTTGGATTGATGGCGTTGTGCGGGCTCGGGTTCATGGTGGGCTGTGGCGCTGCAGACTCGAGCTCCGCAGGCTCCGGTCCCGAGAGCGCTGTCGCGACGGATAGCGAGGCGGTGACCACGTCGGTGATCAAGCACGTGTTCGTGATCGCGATGGAGAATCACGATGCATCGCAGGTTTATGGCGATACGACGGACGCGCCGTACATCAACAACACGCTCATCCCGGCGTATGCTCATGCCACGAATTTCAACGACGCGCTCGCGCTGTCCATTCCGAGCGAGCCGCACTACGTTTGGATCGAAGGCGGCACGAACGCTTTCTCCGACCACACGTTTACCACCGACAGCGATCCGTCGAGCAGTAACAGCACGAGCAGCACGAGCCACATGGCGACCCAGATCAAGAACGCGACGAACGGTGTCACCTGGCGCACGTATCAAGAAGGTCTGAATTCCTCGACCGGCACGTGTCCGATTCACAGCAGCGGGTTTTACGCGGCGAAGCACGACCCGTTCGTGTTCTATAAGGACGTGTCCGGGAGCCCACCGTCGGCCACCAACGCTACGTGCGCAGCGCACCACCGCGCGTACTCGAGCCTTGCGGCCGATATCGCGGCGGGTGACGTGGAGAGCTACACCTTCATCACTCCGGACTTGTGTCACGACATGCACGGCGCTTCGGGCTGTCCGAACTCGAACTTGATTCAACAAGGTGACCAGTGGCTGCAATCGGAGTTGCCGCGACTGATCAGCTACGCGAACGCCAACGCGGGTGTGATCTTCGTGGAATGGGACGAAGGCAGCAGCACCCTAAAAATGCCGTTTTTGGCGATCGGACCCGGCGTCAAGGTCGGCTACGCGGGTAGCGTGAGCTACGGCCACAGCTCGATCATCAAGTCGGTGGAGGCGATCTTGGGGTTGCCCACGCTGTCGAAGGTGTCGAGCGCGAACACGCTCTCTGATCTGTTCAAGACGGGTCAGTACCCCTGAGCCCAGCATAGCGTTCGAGATGCCCCCGCTGCTCTCGAGAGCGGGGGCGTCGGACGATGAGCCTGCGAAGGCCGGGCGCTCGCCGGAAACGGTCGCGTAGCTTTTTAGCCCTGCCAGATCTCTCGTAAGATTTCGGCGACGGCCTCGTACAAGGCCTCCGGGATCTCGTCACCGATCTCGAGATCGTTGAGCGCGCGAGCAACGGGGACGTCGCGCACGATGGGCACACCGTAGGCGCGCGCAGCCTCGATGATTTGCTTTGCCATTTCACCCTGGCCTTGCGCCACGACGGACGGCGCTTGGTCTTCTTCTTCGCTGTACTTGAGGGCGGTGGCTAGATGTGTGGGATTCACGATGACGACGCTCGCTGTCTTGAGTGCACCGAGAGTCGCGCCGGTAAGGGCTTCCTGATGAGCGCGTCGGCGCGCGGCTTTGACTGCTGGGTCGCCCTCGGACTCCCGATATTCGCGCTTGATTTCGTCTTTACTCATGCGGTGGCGATTGAACCAGGCGCGCCGCGTGAGGAGCAGATCGACGAGGCCGAGCGAGAGTCCGATGGCCGCCGCGAACCAAGCGACACGCGACGCTAGGTTGCCCGCTAGTGCCACCGCGGCGCGCGCGTCACCCACCGCAGCGGCGAAGTCGGCGCCGTGACTCGAAAGCTGACGTAACGCGAACCAACCCACGAGAGCCGCCGCAACCAAGGCGCGCGCGATGCTGACCACGCGTTGCCAAGAAAACAAACCCTTGAGGCCCGTGACGATGTTGAGCTTGTCCAGGTTCGGCGACAGCTTTTTCAAGCTGACGGTGCCGCCCGTCTGGACGAAGCTTGCCGCCGCGCTGGCGGCGGCGGCAACGGCGACCACCGGCACCGTGATGCTGAGCACGATGCCGGCCAGGCTCGGCGCTGAGCCGACGCTGCTCGGGCGCGCCAATGCGGCTGAAATAAGGCCAGCTGCGCGCTGACACGCGACCGCGACGACGCCATTGAGCACGGCCAGAGCCGCCACGAAGCCCACGCTCTGCGAGAGCGCCGCGGAGACCGGGCTGTCTCCCTCGGCGCGGGCTTTCGCGAGGCGTTTCGCGCTGGGCTTCTCGGTCTTGTCGCTCATCGGTTTGGCCGCGCCGCGCGCTCATCGGTCAACGTGCGGGTCGAGTTTCGCCCCGCACGCTAAAACAAGTACGGAAGCCCGGCGCCGCCGGTCAGTTTCCAGGCGGCCGCGGTCTGTTGAATGATGGGTGAACGCAGCACCGCGGGCGGGTGAGTGTTCTCGAACGCAAAGAGTAAGGCGTTAGCGCTGAACTGTTCGAGGCCCGCGAAGAACTGCATCGTGATCAGCGCGCCTCCTTCGGTCAGGTGATAGCCGCTGCGTCGAAAGCCCATCGTGAGCAACGTGTTGGTGCCCGAGGCGTCCGCCGCGATTTCATTGGGTTGATTGAAGAGGGGCACTGCGCCAGACAGCGCTTGCCCGAGCTCCGCGAGCGGCAACTGACCCGCCGAGGTGCACGGCAAATGCCCGAGGTAGTGATGTGCGAGCTCATGGCCAAGCACGAAGCCGATCTGCTCTTCGAGCAACTGGTGCTGGCGCGCCACTTTGCGGCCGTCCATCTGCTGTATTGGGTCGAAGAAACCCGCGGGCGGCTGCACGATGGGTTGTTTTGGTTGCTGATTTTTCGCGATCAACTGGATGTAGTCGTTCAGCTTGTGCGTACCGAACGTTTCATCGGTCGCTCGCGCTTGCGCCAAGTGAGCTTCGATGTCGAGCAGCCCGTCCGTGATCGCCATCGCGGCGTGACCACTCGAGGTGCAGGTGGCGAATGCGTTCACGTCGCCCACGGTGCTGTCGACGACGAGCGGGATGCCTGCGACGCGCGACCGCTGCGGCGGCGGCAACGTAGCGACCAGCTCATTGAGCAGCGACTGCGCCTCGCCGCGTAAGTATCCGAGATCGACGTTCGTGATCGGGTCGTTCGGCACGGGCGCGACGACCACGCCTGGCGCGGGCAGCGCTGGAGCTTGGCCGACGCTCGTCGTCCCTGGCTGAGCGGGGGTGGCTTGGGTCGCAGCCGGATACTGCCCCGGCGCGCTCGGAGCCGCCGGATTCGGCGCCGCATATTGCGTGGGCGCCGCGGGCGGCGGGTCGCTACTGCTGCTAGTGCCGCAACCCAAAGCCAGTGCGGACACGCAAACGCTGGCCAAAGTCATGTGCAAACACGGAATCTTCAGCGTCATGGGGTCCGCAGCATATCAATCGACACCCGCTACTGTGCGGAATTAGTGAGCCGTTTTGTCACAATTGTTCGCTGCGCGGCGACAAGACCGAGCTGGGCTAGGCTCGTCAGGTGACTGCCGCCGAGCTCCCCGTGCCGTTTCGTGATCCGGGCGAGCACTTCGTCGAGGGCAATCAGGTGCGCTTACTGCGCAACGGCTCGGCCGCATTTCCGGAAATGCTCGCGGCCATCGCCGCGGCCGAGCACCAGATTTTGCTCGAGATGTACTGGTTCGGCTCAGATCACATCGGCAGAAAGTTCGCGCGAGCTCTGGCCGCGGCGGCCGAGCGGGGCGTAGAAGTGTCGATCATCTTCGATGCGGTGGGTTCGGTCGGCGCGAGCGACGAGATGTTCGCCGACCTGATCCGCGCGGGTGCGGAGGTCATCGAGTTCAACCCCATCGCGCCCTGGAAACGACGCTTTCGACTGTCGCGACTGACGCGACGCGATCACCGAAAAATCTTGGTTGTCGATGGCCGCGTGGGCTTCACCGGCGGCATCAACATCGCCGATTTCTGGCTGCCGCTCGATGACGGCGGAGGCGGCTGGCGCGACGACATGGTGCGCATCGACGGGCCTGCGGTAGCGGGCTTGCGCGATTGCTTCGCGCGGGTCTGGGGCAGGTTACGCGGTCGTGAGCTTGGGCTGATCGGCTTTCCGGCGCTGCCCACGGCCGCGTTCACGAGTACACCCGGTAGCGGACAGGCGGTGCGCGTGCTCGGGCAGCACTACTTCCGGACGCGGCACGAGATCTCGCGAGCCTATCTCTATTATTTGCGCCGGGCAAAGGCGCGTATTTTCATCGCCAACTCGTATTTCGTGCCGGACGGCCGCGTACTGCGCGCGCTCGGCCAGGCCGCTCGCCGCGGTATCGATGTACGCATCATCGTGCCTGGGCAAAGCGACGTGGATATCGTGCGTCACGCGAGCCGCGCGGTTTGGGGACGGCTGCTTCGCGCGGGAGTGCGTATCTTCGAATGGGACGAGAGCGTCCTTCACACCAAGAGCGCGGTAGTGGACAGCGCTTGGAGCACGACGGGCACATTCAATTTCGACTATTGGTCGTTGCAGATGAATCTGGAGGTGAACGTCAGCGTGCTCGACGCGCGCTTCGCGGCGACGCTGGAGGCCTCCTTCGTCGACGACTTCGCGCGTTGTCGCGAGGTCATCTTGGCGGATTTTCGCTTTCGTCCGCTGGGCCAGCGAATCCTCGAGTTCATCGCTTACCGGTTGCGCAAATTCCTGTGATCGCGGACGCCCTAGCAGGCGCGGCCGGTTTGCGCCGGGTGAGCGGGACTCACCCCACAAATGCGCTAGAGTGACCCCCGAAAGTGCCTCACCGAGTCGAACCGTTGGAACTTTCGTTTCGCACCCACGAACGCATCCGAGACATCGGTGAGCCCGCATGGCGCGCGCTGGCAGGTCCAGATTGCGTGCCCTTTTTGCGTTACGAATGGCTCTCGGCACTCGAGGACACGGGCTGTATCGAGCCCTCGCGCGGCTGGCTCGCGATGCACGTTGCTGCCTACCAGGGTGACGAGCTCGTCGCGGTCGCGCCCTGTTACTTGAAGGGCAACAGCGAGGGCGAGTTCGTGTTCGATCACGCTTGGGCGCGCTACGCGGAAGGCTCACTGCGTCGCGAGTATTACCCGAAGCTCATCGTCGCCGTGCCGTTCACGCCAGCTACGGGACCGCGGCTCTTGATCAAGCCCGGTGCCGACGAAGCGCGCATTACCGAGGGCTTTGCTCGAGCGCTCCCGCAGATTGCAGAGCGCCTATCGGCGTCCGGCGTTCACGTGCTCTTTCCCGAGCGCGCCCAGGCGGAAGCCTTCCACCAGGCCGGGTATTTGCAACGGCACGGCGTGCAGTTTCATTGGCGCAACGCCGGCTACCAGAAATACGATGATTTTTTGGCTCGTTTCTCGTCCAAGCGCCGCAACCAGATCCGCCGCGAAATGCGCGAGATGCGCGACCGGAACATCGAGCTCGACGTGCTCACGGGCGATAGCCTGAAGCCGACGCACGTCGATTTCATTTTCGACTTCTACCGTTCGACGGTCGAAAAATTCTTCTATGGTAGGCAATACCTGACCCGTGCTTTCTTCGAGCAGGTGTGCGTCACCATGCCCGAGCACCTGCACGTGGTCGTGGCGAGCGACGCCGGCTCGAAAAAGCCCATCGCCGGCGCGTTCAACCTGCTCGGCAAGCGCGCGCTCTACGGACGCTACTGGGGCGCGCTCGAGGAGCGACCCTTTCTGCACTTCAACGTCTGCTTCTACCGCGGTATCGAGGAATGCATCACTCGCGGTCTCGAGCTCTTCGAGCCAGGGGCAGGCGGTGAGCACAAGCTCGCGCGTGGCTTCGAGCCGTCGCTCACGTACAGCGCGCACTCCTTTCAGGATCGCCGGTTATCAGCGGCAATTGGCGAGTTTTTAGGGCGAGAACGTCAGGCGATCGAGCAACACATCCTCGAGGCCCGTGGCGAGTCGGGTCTGCGCGAGTTGCCGGGCGCTTAAGCGAGGCGGCGCTAGGCGCGGGGCATCATTCGCCGTTGCCGCGCTTGGCAGGCGGCGTCGAGCCGGAGGCGCGCGCCGAAGGTTGCCGTGAGCTCGAGCCCGACGGCGGGCGAGACGAGCTGCGTACGGCCGGCATGCCGCCCGCAGAGGGACTGCGCACCGCGGCCATCTGGCCCGCGGAGTCCAGGCGACGCGCTCCGCTGCCGCGGCCCGGTGGGATTGAGCGCGTGCGATACACTTCACCGTCCACGAGCACCTCGACGCCGAGTGCGCGGCAACGCCGGGCGACGCGCTCCAGATCCGCACCCACTGCGAGCAACAGACCCGATGGAGGCGAGGGATCGACGAACAGATCCGCGCTTTGACGGCGCGTCCGCAATAGCTCTCGGACTTCCGGATCCTCGACCCACAGGAAGCCCTGGGTCATTACGAACTCAGCGCGGCCGATCACCGTACTGGCTTGAGTCAGCGTGCGCGCGATCGGATCGGGAAGGGGCGCGAGCGCCTCCAAGCGCGCGCGCATGACCTCGCCGTCGAAACCAGCGCTGAGCGCGTGCGAGAGTGCTTGCGGCGTGATCAGAATGTCGAGCGCTGCGCCCGTCACGCCGCCGATCTCGACGAATGGCGCGAGCGAGATGACGTTGCCCACGCTGGCCTGCGGCCCGACACGCAGCGCCTGCGTGTCGAGGAAACGGCTGGCTTGTTGCGCTGGTGACTTCGACTCTGGCACCGCGTCCGAAAGGAAGGCGCGACCACGCGGTGTGATACGGAGCGTGGGGCCGATCGACTCCGCGTCGTCGGCTTCCGGATCGCCTAGATCCACGATGCCGAGCACGTGCAGGGTTTCGAGCGCGATGCGTCGCGCTACTTCCGCTGGGGTCATCGGTTCTACAGCGGCGCGCTGTGCCCAGCGCTCGCTCAACCGAGCCACGCCTGGCGCGCGCGCGTCCGAGCGCACGTAAGCGGCGATCGCTTCCCACGGTGCCCAGCGCCCGTCCCCGAGCTCTTGCAGGGCCTCGAGCACTAGCTCGCGCACGACGCCCACGGCGCTGGTCTCGCGCGCGTCGGCGGTGACACGGAGCGCCTCGCCGTCGGGTCGAGCTTCGTCCCAGGCGCCACCGCGGCGCCAGGCGTCGAACAACGCACGACCGAGCTCACCGACGCTGTGTGAGCCGGGTGGGGAAGCGGTGCTCACCGCCGACGGGTCCCACAAACCAATGGCTCGACTGAGCGACGCTACCAGCGCGACGACCTCCGGATCACGGCCGAAGCGCGTGGCAAACTTGGTGATCAGCGAGCGCGGCGTGCCCACGCCAGCGCGCACCTCGACCGACGGGTCGCGGACGGCCAGGGCCATGGCGAGCGCGATGGGCGCAGGGTCCTCAGCGAAGCGCGCGCGCCGCGGCGCGTGATCTTCAGCCAAAACGAAGGTGCGAATCTCCCGGCGCTGCGCCTCGCGCTCGACGCGCCGCTGGATGCCGACGACCGCCACGACCTCGCTCGGAATGACGTGCCGGTTCGGGTGCACCGGGATCAGGAAACCGCGACGCTCCAAGGCAAAACCGACGCCGCGCCGCGATGGGGTGGCGCCCGTCGCGCCGCGCAAACGCATCGGCTCGCGCTCGAGATCGAGTAGCTCCTCGGTGTCGACCTCTCCGCCGACTTTCTCGATCGCGTTGAGCAGTTTGCGCTCGAGCGGGGCGAGCTCCTCGACCTCTCGTTCGAGCCGCTTCGCGTCAGCGAACACCTCCCAAGCGGGCTCCAAGCAGAGCGCGACCGGCGGCGTCGCAGGTCGCCCCAGGTAATGGCTCGCGATGCTGCTGGCCACGTCCGGGTGAAGCTGGGCGAGCAGCGCGCGCGCGCCGCGTGGGTCCTCGCCCTCCCAGGCGCGCAGTTGGATCATGTGCGCGATGGGGAGGAGTAGCTCGACGCCTTTGTCTCGGCCGCGGATGAAAACGATGCCGCGGGCGACGAGCGGCTCGACGGCGGGTGGCAAAGTCTGCGCGAAAAGCACGCCCTTGGCCTCGGCCACGCGATACAGGAGCTCGCGCGTCGGTCCCGGCAAGATGCCCGCGTCGCGCATCTCGGGAAGCTGGAGCAGCATGCGCGCCACCTGCGAAGGCACGTCGATGCGCTTGGCTTCGTCGATCCGGATCTTGAGGCGAGCGATCAGCGAACCCAGCTCGCGCTCGGGTAGCTGGCGCAGCACATCCACCAAACGGATCGCTCCCATGCTGCGTGACTCTTGGTCTTTACGGGAGGGCATGGGATCGTCCTAGCAAACCGCGAAAACTGCCTCCTGTCCAGGCCGGCTCGCGTCCATTTTTTGCCGCAGTCGTGGGTAATGTGGATAGCGTCGGTAGGAAAGCAGGAGTGCTCGCTCTGGCTTCCGACCTGCGTCTTCCCCTAAAATCACCCACGAGATGCCCCCACTCGAACTAGTACCGGATTTTCCGGGCAGTGTCTCGCGCGTTCTCTTGGCAGCGCGGGGAATGCGTCGCCGCATCCGCGTCCTTCACATTCCCCGCGTCCGCGTCGTTTCTCGCATTCGCTTCCCGCGTTGCGACGTTCTCCGCGCTTGGGGTCATTTTCTCTCGTCGTGCGCGCTCTTTTTCGAGAAAATCAGATTGAAAAAATGATCGTTTCCGAACCGTTCCGACATGCCAGGTCAGGGCGGGAAGGCATGCCTTCCGGGTGATAGCGCTGGTGCGTTTTTGACACGGAGCGTCTGCCCGGCTTGGGCACGCGACCAATCCGAGATCCCTTGGCGCTGCTGCCGCTCCTCCGCAATGGTCCAGGTACAACTTTTTTTCGACCATCGCCCTTTGGGGCAATTTGTCTGTCTCGCCGTGCGTGCCGTGCTCGAGAGTGAGCCGCTTTCACCCGGTGTCCACCGCCTGGTTTCGGCCTTTCTGCGCTTTGCGCTAGGACCAGCCCTCGCTCTGCCGACGATTCTCGGGTGTTTCCGGGGCGCGCTCGGCCCGCCGAAGAACGCATCTCCAATGTTGATACACTGCGCGCCCGATGATTCTTAGAGACCCAGTCCACGGCCTCGTCTCGTTCGAGACGCCCGAGGAGGCGATTGTTCCGGCGCTGCTCGAAACCGCTGAGCTGCAACGTCTCAGAAGGATACGGCAGACCGGTCTCGCCTCTCTCGCGTATCCAGGCGCCGACCACACGCGCTTCGCGCATGCGCTGGGCGCCGCGTTCGTGATGACTCGTCTGATCAGGCGTCTGCGCAGTTTGCACGACAGCCTGCCGTTCTGGCAGCGGCTGACCACGGAACGCGCGCGCGACGCGCTGGCAGCGGCCCTGCTGCACGACGTAGGTCACGGTCCGTTCTCGCATCTGTTCGAGCAGGCGTTGCCCGATGCAATGAAGCACGAGGACTGGACCACGCGCATCGTGCTCGACCCGAGCACGGAGGTGAACGCGGTGCTGAGACGCTTCGATCCGGGGCTCCCGGAGCGGGTCGTCGACCTCGTGCACGGACGTCACGAGCTCACGTTTCTGGCGCGCGCGGTCAGCGGCACGTTCGATGTCGACCGCTGTGATTATTTGCTGCGCGACGCGCACGCGACTGGCGTAACTTACGGGTCGTTCGATCTGGATTGGTTGCTGCGGAGTTTGTGCTTCGGAGTCGCGGATCAAGGCCAAGCGCCGCCGCTCGCCATCGACGGCGCCAAGGGCATTCCAGCCATCGAGTCTTTCATCCTCGCGCGCCTGTTCATGTTTCAGCAGGTGTATTTCCACAAGACCGAGCGCGCGAGCGAGTGGATGATGGCGCGCATCTTCGGTGAGGTCGCCAAGATGTTGGCCGAGGGCGAGCCCTTGCCATCGACGCCTGCTGCGATCGTTTCCTTCGCGCAGGGTGGCGACGCGACACTCAGCGACTACTTGGAGCTCGATGACGCTTCGCTGTGGGTGGCGCTCAGTGCTTGGCGGAATTCCAAGAACCCGATCTTGTCGGACTTGACCCGCCGTTTCCACGCGCGAAAGCTATTTAAGACGTATGAGCTGTTCGACGAGCGCGCAACGCCCGAGGCGCGCGTCGGGGCGCTCGATATTGCGCGCGAGATCGCGGAAAAGGCCGGGCTCGATCCGCAAATCTACGTCGGGCTCGACGCGGCTTCGACGGTCGCGTTCGACGACATTCACGATCCCCTCACCGTGATGTTTCCAGGCGGGAAAACCCGAGCTCTGGCCGACGTCTCGTTCCTGCTCGGTCGGCTCCGCGGTGAAAAAATGTCGCGCATTCGCTTGATTTTCGCGCCTGAGCTGCGAGACGACATCATTCGTGCGCTGGCCACGAGCTGAGCCGTCTTTGGATCAACACGGACCGACTCGATGACTCCGCGCTTCGTTTGCTTGTCGACACTCGCGGCGTGCCTCGGCTGCGCGAGCGCCGCTCGTGCCGACGGCGCGGACCTGGCGAGACACGTCAACCGGAACGCCGACAGCTCACGTGACGGCGTGTATGACCGCTTCGACGGTGATCTCGATCTGGGGCTCGGACTCGGCGCGGAGCTCGGCTCCGCTGGCGCACTAGCGCCGGTCGTGCGAGGCACCGCACACTATTTTTCGATCGCCGGGCTCTATGCGGGCGGTCGCTTCAAGGTGGCCCAGGACTCCGCGCCGTCTCTGTTCGATTTAGGCCTCGATGTGCGCCCGCTATTCGTGCCCCGTTGGGCCAAGGGCTACGAGACCGGTCCTGCATTCTTCGATCTCACGCTCGATTCCCTGTCCTTGTCCTTGGGTGGGTTTTGGTCCGGAAAGAGCGATTCTCGCGAAGCCGCGCGCGGCTTCGAAGCCGGACTCGGCTTCGGGTTGCCGCTCTTTTCCCGCGCCGCGGGCCCATGGCTAGAAGCCCGTGGCCTGCTCCGTTATCCGGACTCCGGCGCGCGGGAAGAAGCGCTGCTGATCGCGATTGCGTGGCACGGCTTCTTGATCACGCCGCTCGTCTCGTCACAGTCGGAGTAACGGTGCCGTCTGCTCCGCTCAGGCCTGCAGCCGGCGCTTGACCCAGGCTGCTGCGCCAGGGCTCGGGCTTTGCGACACGATGCGCCCGCCTTTGACGAATACTTCGCTCGGCATCGCGCGACCGTTGTACTCGCTGGCCATCGTGAACGAGTAGGCCCCCGCGTCACGGATCACGACGATTTGTGGGATCTCCCTGCCGATCGGGTGGGCGCCGAAGTCGTCCGAGCTCTCGCAGACCGGTCCGACGATACGCCACTCTTCCGTGCCGGGCGCGCGATCGAGCGCTTCGATGCGGTGCTTCGCGCCGTACAAGGCAGGGCGGAGGAGATCATTCATGCCGGCATCGATCATGATCCAGCGATTGTCACCGCTGACTTTGCTCTGCACGACCGTTGCAACGAGCACGCCGTGAGCGCCGACCAAGGATCGACCAGGCTCTGCGACGATCATCAGATCCGACAAGCCTTGGCGCGCCACTAGATCCACCGCCTGGCGCGCAAAATCTGCGGGCTTTGCGGACTGGCCCCCGCCGTAGTCGATGCCGAAGCCGCCGCCGAAGCTCACGTACTCGAGTCCCGGCTTGCTCGCGCGCCGCGCGCGCGCCACCTCACACACGTGAAGCGCTGACTTCAAGTAGGGCGCGACCTCGTGCAACATCGAACCGATGTGCGTCGACAAACCGACGGCGGTCAGCGCTGAGCCTGCCGAGTCGACGGCGTCGAACGCGCGTCCGATGTCGCTGCGCGCGATGCCGAACTTGGCTTTGTCGTGCCCCGTCGAGATGTGCGCGTGCGAGTCGATCTCGATGCCGGGGTTGAGCCGGAACGCAATGCGCGCTTGGCGTCCGAGCGCTCGAGCGCGCGCCGCAATGCGCGCCACTTCCTCGACGCTCTCTGCTTGAATCGCGAGTAGCCCCGAGGCGATCGCGAAGTCGATCTCACGATCTTTTTTGGCGACACCGCTCATCACGATTTTGGACGCAGGGATCCCGCAGCCCAAAACGACTTCGAGCTCGGCGCCAGACACGACGTCCGCGCCCATGCCTTCCGCAGCCAGCGTCCGGACGACCGATCCGGCGGAGTTCGCCTTCACTGCATAGGCGATCTCGTGCCGCGCGTTGCCGTAGCCCGCGGCAAGCTCGCGTGCTTCGTGCGCAATCGCATCGAGATCGTAGAAATAAATTGGAGTTTCCTGGCCCGCTTGGGCGAGTAACTCGGAAAGAGGCGTTTCCCCTAGGCAAGCCTGGCCTTGCGCATTGCGTCGAAAACCGTACATCCGTCCGCTCATTACCAGGGCGTCTCACGGACGCAAACGGCGAGAAGCCGCTTTCGCACCCCAGCCTATTTTCCGGCCAAGGCGGGCGCTTAGCGAGCTACCCCAGCGGCCCCGCCCTGTGGCATGCTGCCCGGCACCTTTGAAACTAGCGGCCTCGGCAAACGCCGGAGCCAAGCAGACGGACCAATAGTAATGATCGCTCGCCGCGCAAAAATCGTTTGTACCGTGGGACCAGCCGTCGATAGCCGCGACGCCATTCGCGGCCTGATCGAGGCCGGGATGGATGTCGCGCGGCTCAACTTCTCCCACGGCACGCACGCTGATCACGCCCGCATGGCCGAGATGATCCGCGCCGAAAGCCTCGCGCTCGGTAAGCCCGTGGCCTTGTTGCAGGACTTGTGCGGGCCCAAGATCCGCACGGGCAAAGTGGGTCCCGCCGTGCTCAACAACGGTGACACGGTGGATCTGATCGCGGGCGACACGGGCGACGAGCGCACCGTCGCGGTCGACTATGAACCACTCAAGGACGACGTTCGCGTCGATGATCGCATTTTGCTCTCCGACGGCCAGGTGGAGCTGCGTGTGCTCGGCATTCGCGGCGACCGCGTCGAGGTGCGCGTGGAGCATGGCGGCCCGATGCGTCCGCGGATGGGCGTGAATTTGCCGTCCTCCGGCC
>DATHOI010001001.1:0-3093 GCA_035485095.1 Polyangiaceae bacterium
GTCCGGCGACCTTGTTCTCGGTGCCAGTGCCCTCTGTGCCGCCCGTGCGACCGCTCGAACCAATTCCAGCGAGAGTGCCACCCATGCCGGGGCGAATCGCGCCGCCACCCGAGCCGAGCTTGAGATCGCCACCGGCGCCGACTCCTGCGCTACTCGCTGCCGCTTGGTCCAGAGCACTCGTCGCAACTTCACTGCCCTTCAAGACGCCAGCGGTTGCGGCCCCAGTGCTCGACAACGCACCGAGCGTTTGCATTTCGAGCTGATCGAGCTCGTTGTGCAGAGCCGCCGCTTGCTTCTCACTCATCTGTCCGGCGGGAGCCTTGGGCCCGTTGTTCGTCGGTGCTTTTTCGGCCGCCTTCTCCGGGGCCTTCTCCGCCTTCGCGTCGGTATCCGGCTTCTCTGCAGGTTGGTCTTCGACTGGTGGCGGGGGCGGGAGACTCTTCAGTGAATCAATCACGCCCGCGACGTTTGCCTCGTCGTCGACGACGGGGTCGAGCCAATCCGAATAGATCGAACCGAGCAGCAAGAAGTGAAACAGGAACGAGAGTGCGGCGATGATCGTGGTGTTCCAATCGATGGAACTTGCGCCGCGAAGCACCGCAACCGGAAGCTGCGGCTTGGGTTGAATTGGAGGCGGAGCCACGAACTGGAACAGGAACGTCGTGTCGCCAATCACGACTTTGCCGCGCGAGTCCTCCGTCAGACGAATCTGATACGCACCCTGTGAGGTGCGCCGCGCTTGCCCCTTGAGCACCGAGAGATCCGAGATGCCGGTCGGCAGCGCGATGCGCCCGGTCATGCCATCCAGAAAATTCAGGTGGTAGTCATTGCCGACCAGCTCGAACACGCGAAACGTCGCCGGTACGTTCGACGTGGCGATCACGAACATGTTCTTTTCGCTCGGGCCCACCGTCACGTGAGTGCGCTGCTTGATGATCCGCTCTTCGGAAACTCGCCCGGCCTGAACCACGCCGATGCGCAGTACCTTCGGTCCCGTTGCCGCGACAGCTCGCATCACGGCTGTCATCTGTCCGGGGCGTTGCGAAGTACCTGGCTGCTGGAACCCTTGGGTCATCGTAAGCTTCCTCTTTGGTCGTCACTCAGAACGGGAACATTTCCGGCTGTCCCTTGCGACACCCGGCGGCGACGGTTGTTCCCACGATCTACGCGAGAGTAGCCTGGAGCGGTCTATGCGGGAAAGCTGTTACCGCGGATCGCCTCGGGGCCGGCGAGCGACGTCCCGAGCGCTTTTCCGACCTCACGAGATACACGGTCCCAGCCCTCGCGAATTTGGCTAGATCGCGCCTTGGCCGAGCGGCCGACGGCGGACACAGCAGCGGCCCCGACGAGCCCTGCAAGCGCTACCGCTACAAAGTGAAATACACGGCCGAGGGGCGCTTCACCCGGAGCGGTGATGAAACCCAGCAACGCCAACGCCGAGCCGCTAGCCAAACTGATCCGAGTCAACGCCGTGTAAGTCGCTTGGGCCAGCTCGAGCTCGAACGCGATATCTGCGAGCCGCTGATTCAGCTCCGCGATCGCCAGCCGCCTCGCCGCCTCGTCGAGATCTTTCGGGTCGCGTTCGCTCACCGTCAACTCGGCGAGCAAGCGTTGCGGTTCGGGCGGCGTGAGTCGCTCGAGGCCACGCCGTTTACGCCAACCGAGCGCACCGCATCCTGCAGCCACCAACCAAGCAAAAAGCGCCGCCCAAGGAATGGCCGGCGCTTCGGGCAACACGCTTACGTTCAAAGTGCTCAGAACGGGTCGTTGTAGATCGCCTTCTCTATGCGATCCAAGAAGGGCTGACGCAACTCAGCGAGAGTCAGCTTCGGCTGAATTCGGCTCACGTCCACTGCGGCGATCGGCTTTTGCACACGGCCGACGATCGTCACCTCGCTGATCGTGACCACGCGGCCGCCCTTCTTCTGCGCAAATGCCGTGGAAGAGACGAGCGCGATGGCAAGGAAAGACCAAGCGCACGAAACGCGAACAATCGAGGTTTTCATTTCTTGGCTCCGGTGGCGGGCGCGGGTGCAAATTGCGCGGACGGCGTTGCGGCTGCGGCCTTCGCCCCGGCCGCCGGCGCGGCAGTCGTCGCAGCTGGAGTGGCTGCAGGCGGTGGCGCGGCGGCTTCTGCAGCCTTGGCGTCAATCAATGCCTTCTTGGTCTTGGCGCGAGTGATGAGCTCATCCGTGTCGTCGGGGGTACCGCCGGCGACGCGTGGTTTCATCTTCTTGTACTGATTCAGCTCGTCGATCGCGGTGTCGGCGGCTTGCGTCGGCGTGACACCCGGAAAATTATCCGTGAACAAATACAAGAGGCCGAGATCGTAGTGCACCTGCGCGATGCTCGAATCACGACTCTTCACCCACTCGAGCTCGCGCTTCGAATCAGCGGGGCGACCGAGCAAGCGATAGGCGTCCCCCAGATTCAAGTGCGCGATCACGTTGTCGGAGTCGTACTTGAGCGCCGGTTCGAGCATCGCTTGCGCGTCGGCAGCATTGCCCGATTCCAAATAGTAAGACGACAGCTGCACTCGCGCTTCGACCAAATCAGGCCGTAGCTCGAGCGCCTTTTTCAGCTCGTCGATGGCGGGGCCGCGCAGACCCTGCTCCTTGTAGATCAGGCCACGCAGTAGGTGCGCCTCCGCGTTGTTCTTGTCGCGCGGCGGGTTCTCCTCACCATAGCCATCGAGGATGCCCTTCAACGCGTACAGCGCGAGATCGAGACGCCGCGACCGATAGTGGTCGCGCGCCAACGTGATCATCGCTGGGCGATAGTCCGGATTCAGCTTGAGTGCCTCTTGCGCCAATCGCTGAGCCTCGCCAGAATTTCCCTGAATCGATTTCACTTCGGCGAGCGCGGCGGTCACGGCCGCGCTCTTGCTCATCTGAGCTTGACGTTGATTCAGGAAATCGATCGCGTCGTCCGGTTTGCCCGTACGCGCCAAGAGTACTGCGTACGCCACGATGGCCGGCTCGTAGTCGGGGACGACAGTCGTTGCTTGCCGGTACGAGGTCAACGCGCCCGAGGTCTCGCCCAAGCGCTCGCGTACCACGCCAAGCGAATAGAACGCTTGAAACGCCTTTGGAT
>DATHOI010001002.1:0-5808 GCA_035485095.1 Polyangiaceae bacterium
CCGAGCACGCCGCCGAGCGCCGCGCCGAGAAACAGCGAGGGCGTGAACACACCGCCGGGGCTGCCCGAGGAAACCGACGCCGTGGTGGCAAACGCCTTGGCCAGCAAGAGCAGTAAGATGAGCCCTATCCCGAGCTGTTCACCGAGGATCAAATTGATCGCTTCGTAACCGTTGCCCGTGACCTGCGGTAGCCAGATCGCGATCAGTCCGACCACAGCGCCGCCGAGCGCGGCGCGCACCGGTTTCGAGCCCGAGAACTGACCGAACAACGCCTCGCCGCGCGACAAAAGCAGCATGAACAGCGGCCCCGCGACGCCCGCGAGCAAACCCAACCCGGCGTACACCGCGAGCTCGGCGTTCGAGCTCATGCTGAAGCTGCGCTGCCCGTAGATCGGACCGCCGCCGATCACCAACCGAGTCAACGCGGTCGCGATCGGTGTGGCGATGATCGCAGGCAGTACGATGTCGAGCGCCATCACACCGCTGACGACTTCGACCACGAACAGCACCGCGGCGATCGGCGTGTTGTAGGCTGCAGCGAATCCTGCGGCCGCGCCGGCGGCGATCAGCCCGCGAATCTGTCGTTCGCGCAAACGAAACAGGTGGCCGAGCGTGCTGCCGAGCCCGCCGCCAAATTGAATCAGCGGCCCTTCGCGTCCGACCGAGCCACCCGATACGATCGCGAGCAGTGATCCGAGCGCCTTCAGCAAAGTGAGCCGGAGTGAGATGCGCCGTTTGCCGAGCGCCACTGCTTCCATCACCTCCCCAACGCCATGGCCGCCAGTCAGCCTGGCTGCAGCGGCGCCGAGCAGACCGGCCAGGCCACCGCCCAGCGCGGGCAACAGCACGCTCGCATACCAAGGCAACGCTCGGAACGCCGACAGCACGTCGCGCGCGCGGTAGCCATGGACGAAGACGGCGGCGATCGCGCTCCGGAACAGCACGGCGAAAGCCGCGGCCCCCACCGCAACGCCCAGCAGGGCCGCGGCATAGCGCGCCAAATTTGCCCAGAAAGAGCCGCTGGACGGCGATTGCGACGGACGCAGGGCGGGTCGTTTCGACGAGTGAACGGGGGAGGGAGTCACGCCGTTACGGCTTCATCGCGCGTTCCGGCCTGGGCGTCGAGTTTTGCGCCCCAAACTTGGCCAATTTCGAGAAACGCCGGCAGATTTCGGAAGTAGCGCTCGTATGAGTAGGAACTGCCATGACCACCAAGCGTAAGTCGTCCGGGGGCGTATTGATTGTCGTCGAGCTGGGAGCCGACTGGCCGAGTTTGCCGGAGAGCCGGGAGCCCGCCGCTGGGCGTCGCGTGCTCGCTCAGCAGGAAGGCGAGAGCCCGGCTGCGTTCGGCGCACGAGTAGCCGATCAGCTAGACAGCTTGTTCACGCGCGGCGTGCCTCTGGCGACCGCGGTGATCGCCTGTAACGAGCGTTTGGACGAGGCCGCACAGCGCGCGCGCGCCGACCTGGCGCGGACCGCGATGGGCTCAATGGCCCGGCGGCAGAGCGGCAGTTTGCTCCTCACCGCATCCGAACGGCAGAGCGGTCGCTTGCGTCATGCTTTGTCGGCCTTGGTCGGGGAGCTCGGCGACGAATGGCAGCGCGCCCGCGTGACGGCCAAGCTGCGCTTCGGCGAAGAACAGCTGGCGCAACGCGCCTCCGACATGGCCATACCTGTCAGCAGCCGCGCTCGGAAGGACAGCAGCCGCAAAGTGGCCTGAGCGCGGCTCCGGCCACCCTCACAAAAGCTACCGATTCTCTTGCGGAAATCAGAGGCCGCACGGGCGGCCCCCGAATTCGAGCGAGATTGGCAAGGCTTGCGCAACGCTTTCTCGTATAATTCGGTTTCTGTGCTCCTTGGCGGGAGGAGGCCCCCGCGATGTCGCTCGAAGTCGGTCAGCTCGTAGACAACAAGTATCGAATCGCCCGCATGATCGGCGAAGGCGGCATGGGCGCGGTCTTCGAAGGCGAGAACATCCGCATCAATCGCAAGGTCGCGATCAAGGTGTTGCACGCCGCCTTCACGGGCAACGCGGAAGTGATGCAGCGCTTCGAACGCGAAGCGCAGGCCGCGGGGCGGATCGGCAACGATCACATTCTGGAGGTGCTCGACCTGGGTGTGCTGCCCGACGGCGACCGCTTCATCATCATGGAATTTTTGGATGGCGAACCGCTGTCCAGTCGCATCAGGCAGCGCGGTCGGCTGATGCCACATGAGCTTGCGCCGCTGATGCGTCAGGTGCTGGTCGGCCTCGGCGCCGCCCACGCGGCGGGCATCATTCATCGCGATCTCAAGCCCGACAATCTATTCATTCTGCGCGAGAAGGCCGGCAATCGGGACTACATCAAGATCATCGACTTCGGCATCTCCAAGTTCCAGCCGCTGAGCGGTGACGGCATGAAGATGACGCGCACCGGCGCGGTCATGGGCACGCCGTATTACATGTCGCCCGAGCAGGCGAGTGGCAGCGCTGAGGCGGACGCGCGCAGCGACGTGTATTCGCTGGGTGTCATCATGTACGAAGCCGTGACGGGTCGCGTGCCGTTCGACGCAGGCACCTTCAACCAGCTCATGTTCAAGATCGTGCTGGCCGACGTGCCGCCGCCGCAGTCGGTAGTGCCTGATTTGGATCCCGCGTTCGCTAGCATCATCTCCAAAGCGATGGCGCGTGACGTAGCGCACCGCTTCCAATCGACGGGCGAGGTGATCGCCGCGATCGACGGTTGGCTGCAGAGCGGCAAAGCGGTCACGGTGCCACCAGCGGCCGAGGCCGCCGCAGCGGGGCACCTGCCCAAAGGCGCACGCGGTCCGCAGGGCTCTGTGCCAGAAATGAACGTCGTTTCTGGCTCGGGGCAAGGTACCGCGGGCAGCTGGGCCACGTCACAGCATGACGCGCCCGCGCCCAAGCCGAAGAGTTCTGCGCCGATCATCGCGGCGGTGTTGAGCGTGGGCTTGCTCGTGCTCGGTGGTGGCGCATTTGCTGCGTACTCGCTGCACAACAAGGCCACGGCGAGCGCCGACTCCGCGGCTGCCGCGCAAGCGCCCGCGCCGCTTAGCGCCAGCACCGGTGACACGCTGAAAGCACCGATTGCGACAGCCGCGCCAACACCGGTTGCGGCGGCTTCGCCGACGACAGTTGCGTCGACCAAGGCGGAGCCCGTGCCGCCAACTGCTGCACCGGCAGTCGTCGCGGCTCCTGCAGGCGGAGTCGCGGCTCGCCCCGTCAAGCCCGCCTCCGCCAAACCAGTCGCAGAGAAACCGGCCCCTGCCGAGAAGCCCGCCGCTCCAAAGCCGGCGGGCGCCCCTGACTTCGGTTACTGAGTCTCGCTGATTTCGCGAGCTTGCGAGCTCGCGTTGCCTTCGAAGTCGAATTCGTGACGTGAACCGCGCTCAGAGCGAGGTTGTCGCAAATATACGTCCAGTGTTGAACGAGGAGCCGACCCTTGCGCGCTCGCCGAAGCGCGCTTAAGCCTCTCAGTGCGGGTTATGAGAGCTGCTGACGCTGCGGTCTTTACTGCGCGGGCGTTGGCGGGAGCGGACTGCTTTCTAATTGACGAATCTGAAAAAATCAGGCCTCTGTAATCTACAGTGGGAAATTGTTTTGGCGCGAGTCACTTTTCGGAAGCCGGCAACTACCACCGACACTGACATCGGATCTTGTGACAGAAGGCGCGTGGTCCAAAAGGCCACGCGGAGGGAAAAACATGCAACACGCGGACGAAGCATTGCTTTCGGTCGTCGTTCTCGAGGCGGGTTCATCGTGGCCACCATGGCTTGGTGAATATCAAAAACATGCGCCGAACTCTGTCGTGGTCGCGCAGCCTGCTGAGGAACCCGGATCGCATTTTGCGCAGCGCATCGCGCGGCGCGTGGATGAAATTGCCGCTGGGGACGCGGTCATTCACGCGGCTTTGCTGGTGTGCAACGGCGCGCTCGACGAACCGTCGGTCGTCGCTCGCAGACAGATGTGTGCATCCCTCTTACGCGTCATGGTGCAGAAGCGCCAAGGTGAGCTAGTGCTTGCCGCCGCCGAGCGCGCGGGAGATGACTTTCGGCATGAGCTATTCGCACTTGCAGGTACATTGTGTGATGAGCTGCGCGGCACCGAGGTGAGCGTGCGAGTTCGTTTCGGTAGCGGTCGACCAGAAACCGGCGTCAGTGGCGTGATGAAATCCGTCGCACCACCGGCTGGCCTCGACGAGCGCGACGTGGTCGAGAACGAACGCGTCGCGCTGAACGGTCGGGAGTAGCGCCGCTCGGAAGCCGCAGCGCGTGAGCTGTCTCGCGCGTGTCGATCGCCCGACGCCGACTGGGCTGTCGGGCGGCTTGACACGCTGCGTCACGGGGCCTACTCAAGGCTTCGATGGCAAAAAACAACGGCGATCGGCGCGTGGCGATCGTGGCAGGCCTGCGCACACCCTTCGCCAAGCAAGGCTCTGTCTATCGCGATCTGACTGCGCTCGACCTCGGGAAAATCGTGGTTGCCGAGCTCTTGCAGCGCACGGGCATCGATCCGATCGAGATTCAGCAGGTCGTGTATGGGCAGGTCATTCCGTCGTTGTCCGTGCCCAACATCGCACGCGAGATCGTGCTCGGTACCGGCATGCCGCGGAGCATCGAGGCGTACAGCGTGGCTCGCGCTTGCGCGACGAGCTATCAGTCGACGGTCAACGTCGCTGAATCGATCTTGGCCGGCGTGATCGACTGCGGCATCGCTGGTGGTGCAGACAGCGCGAGCGACGTGCCCATGGCGGTCGGCAAGAGGCTGAGCGAAGCGCTGGTCAAAGTCAGCAAGGCGCGCTCGTTCACCGAGAAGCTGCGCGCCTTCGCGGGTCTCGGCGCGGCGGATCTGATGCCGATCGCCCCCGCGCTCAAGGAGCCTTCGACCGGGCTCACTATGGGCGAGAGCGCCGAGAAGATGGCCAAAGAGAACGGTATTTCCCGCGAGGACCAAGACATCTTCGCACACCGCAGTCACACGCTGGCCGCGCAAGCTTGGGCTGATGGTCGCCTGCGCGACGAAGTGATGCCTGTATTCGTGCCGCCGCGTTACGACGCGGTCGACGAAGACAATCTCGTGCGCAAAGACTCCGAGCTCGACGCCTATGCGAAGCTCAAGCCGGTCTTCGATCGTCGCTATGGCACGGTGACGGCTGGCAACAGCTCTCCGCTCACCGACGGAGCGAGCGCGCTCTTGTTGATGACGGACAAGAAAGCCAAAGCGCTCGGTTTGGACGTGCTGGGTTATTTGAGGAGCTATGCCTTTGCGGCTGTCGACCCCGCCGAGCAATTGCTGATGGGCCCGGCGTACGCCGCGCCGCTCGCGCTCGATCGCGCAGAGCTGAAGCTCAAGAACATGGACCTGATCGATATGCATGAAGCCTTTGCGGCTCAAGTATTGAGTAACATTCAGGCGTTCGAGAGCGACACGTTTTCACAGCAGAAGCTCGGGCGCGACAAACGGCTGGGCAAGGTCGACTGGGAGAAGCTCAACGTGTCGGGTGGTTCGATCGCGCTCGGTCATCCCTTCGCTGCCACTGGCGCGCGGCAGATCTCGCAGACGCTTCGCGAGCTGCGACGTAGGGGCGGTGAATTTGCTCTGTGCACCGCGTGCGCTGCCGGCGGTTTGGGTGCCGCAATGGTCCTGGAGGCGGCGTGATGGCGGCTGACGGCGCTGGGGATTCATTGACGATCGAGCAGCGCGCGGACGGCGTAGCCGTTCTCCGCTTCGACGTGGCCGGTGAGCCCGTCAACACTTTGCAAGCGGATTTTGCCGGACAGCTCGAACACGCGCTCGCCAAGCTCGAA
>DATHOI010001003.1:0-12205 GCA_035485095.1 Polyangiaceae bacterium
CGAGGACCCCATACTGAAACGCGCTGATGAAACGCGCTCGCGACATGCTCGCATCGACCTCGCGCTCGACCACGCTGCGGCACTCCGCGCACGCGGGACGCCGACTGATCTGCCAATACTGAGTGCTGAGTGGCTTCTTGCAATAGCCGCAGCTCAGCGTTGGCTTGTGCTGGTTCTCGAACTCGGCGCGTTCGAACGAGAGCTCGCTGCGAGTCGCCGACTCGTCCGCGTCAGACATGCGTTTGGATCCTCCCAGGGTGCGTGACAAGGCAGCGTAGCGCGCCCGATCGATGGGTCAATATACCCGCATTTAGTGGGGAATTCGGGGCCGCCGAAGCCCATAAACGCTGCTAGCGTGTCGGCGCATGTGGTTCACGGCCGACTTCCTCGTCTCGCGCTCTGTGTTTCGGTTTGACCCATGAGCACCGCGGTACTCTGGACAGGTGGGAAAGATAGCGCGCTGGCTCTCCACCTGAGCACATCCTTCGAGGTGACCGAGCTCGTGACATTCGTACCGCCGGACGCACACTTTCAAGCGCACCACCTGGGGCTCATGGCCTGCCAAGCGCGTGCCGTCGGCCTCCCGCATCGCCAAATCGTGGTCGAAGCTCCTTACGACGCGGGCTACGAGCGCGCGCTCGAAGGCTTGCGGGCTTCAGGCATCGAGCGTGTGGTGACCGGTGACATCGCCGAGGTGGGCGGGCAGCCGAATTTCATTGCCGCGCGCGCCGAGCGCGTGGGCATGAAGGTGGACTTGCCGCTCTGGGGCGTGGATCGCCACGCGCATTTGCGTCAAATCGTAGAGCTCGGCTTCGACGTGATGTTGACCTTCGTCAATGAGCCGTGGCTCGATGCCTCGTGGGTCGGTCGGCATTTGGACGCGCGGGCGCTGACTGAGCTTTCACTACTGAGTCACCAAAATGGCTTGGATCTGGCGGGCGAGAACGGCGAGTACCACTCGATGGTGTTGGCCGGGCCTGGTTGGAACGAAACGCTACAGGTCATCGGCGAGACGCACAGCGCCCCGCCGCAGCATCGGCTCGAGATCGCGAGCATCACCGCCATCGCAGGGACAGCGCCTAGCTCAAGACCACGACCACGTAGGACGTTAGCGCGCCCACGTTGACCGTGACCATGCCGCTTTCATAGCTGAACGTCGCCGCTACGTTTGGCGTATCGGGCGACGCAAGCACGACCGACGCGGGCGCTGTGGCCGACGGAAAGCTGAGTGCAAGGTTACTCTGCGGCAAGAAGCTCGCGGAGTAGTTGTGATTGATCACGTACAACACGAGCCGGCCATCAGGCAGAGTGGCCAAGCGCGTGCCGATGTTCGTCTGCGAGCTGGTGACGGTGCCGGGCGCGTCTTGCGCACCCCGGAATAATTGCTGGTTTTGCGTGTAGAAAGTGCGCAACGCAGAGAAGGTATCCATCATGCCGAGCGCGCTCGCCGTCTCGGTATCGGTGGTCGTAGCGAGCGGTACGGAGAACCACATACCGAGCGAGCTTGCCTCGGCGAGAAACGCGCGCACGTAGTCCTGCCGCTCGCTGAGCGGTAACGCGTAGTAACGGTTGATGCTGTCCGTCGGCCAATCCAAGAAGAGTAACAGCGGCACCTCGCCGCCGGTGGCCGCCGCGAGCACGCGTTTGGAACGCGCTTTCAGGGCCAAGAGCGGCGTTGCAAACGTCGCGCTGCCGCTAAAGTGCCCGTTGACCACCGGCACCCAGTCGAAGCCTCGGGGGCCTGCGCCGTCTTGGTTCCAGTCGTACAAGCCCACCCCTTGGAAATCCACGAACGGAAACACGCCGTTGGCGGTGATCAGGATCTCTTTGCCGTATTTCTGTCGTGCATAGTTGCGCACTGCGACCACGATCTGTTGAAAGTAAACCAACGACGGGTACGTCTCGACGAAGCTGCCCGCGGTTGGGTCAGGCCGGTTCTGTTCCGTCGTGCCCCAGGCCGGCTGAAGCGGATTCGCGGCGCTCAGCGGCGCGTTGGTCGCGCCGTGGCGCGCGAGGTAACCGCGGTAGTCGAATGTCGCGCCGGGATCGGTCGCGTTGCAGTCGAGCCTGTCGCTCTCCGCAACGTCGAAGCTCGCGAGCGTGGGAGCGTCGTATTTCGCGCACAAGAAACGGCCAAAATCCGCCACTTGGTGGTCATCGAAGCCCTCGTCACCGTCGTAGTTTGCGCCGATGAAGCCGCTATTTACCTCATCGAAGAACAAGCCACTGACGCCACCGTCGATCTGAATTTCGGCGATGTCGATCAGCCGTTGCCGAAAGCCTGGACTGGCGAGGGAGCCGCGAAATGCGTTCGGCACGATCTCGTCATGCGGCACCGGGCTATTCGCCGCGTCGCGCCCGACTTCGTCGGCGAAGTCACTCGCGCTCATTTGATCCTGAAAAATGACGGAGGCGGTGAGCCCGCCAATGAACGTGATGCCTTGCGCTTGGCAATCGCTCGGATAGCTGAAGTCGTAGTCTGCGGCCGTCACGCCTGAGGTGTCCCACTGACCCCACGCGCGCGGCACCAAATCCGGCACGAGCGCCAGCACCTGCGGATCGCGGCCATTGACGTTACTTTGGCTGAACGCGGCAAAGCCGATCTTCGAAAGATCCGCTTTACCGAACGCGTTCGGATCGATGTTCATGCCGAGCGACGCCGTAGCGGCGTCCGCGGCCGCGGCGCCGCCCGCGCCGGCTCCGGAGCTGGCCTGCGGCGCCGCCCGGCTACTCGAGTTGCACGCACCGCACAGCGAAGCGGCGGCACACGACGCGAGCAGCACCGCCCGCAGCCTTCGACTCTGAGTCATGCGCCGCTCACATCGCGACTGCTTACTTGACGACGACGTCCTTGTCGTTGACGACGAAGTCGCACTCGTTGGGCGGCGCCACCCAGTTGATGGCATTGAACCAGAATTGCTTGGTTTGGTAGAGCGTCTCCACCGACTGGAAGAAGCCCATCGTGCTGCCCATAGCGGGCACCCAGCACGGGTTGTATTGATCCATTTGCGTGTCGGAGGGTGTGCCTGTCGGCACCCACTCATTCGAGTAGATCACCCACTCATCACCGAAGGCGAGGATACGCCCCTTGTTGTTGTACTCGAGCGCGACCGCCATGTTGCCCTGAGTGACCGGATCCTTGGCCAAGATCGTCGAGCCCGCCGGAGCGGTCACTGGCCAACCGATGAACGCGCCCACGTAATCGAGGTTCAGCGTAAGCTTGCTCAGTTCAGGATCGGTTTGTGGCGTGAACTGGATGGGCGTCGTGATGCCCGGGCTTCTGTGCGTGCTGCTGCCACAGTTCCAGAACAAGCAATTCTTCAGGTCGGTCGTGCCGCCCTTGTAGTAAACGGGCGACGACTGACCGCTGGCAGTCGCAGTTTCCGGCGTGGTGTCGCTCGCGGTGCCGTAGTTCAGGCCGGAAAAGGAGATGATTTGACTGCTCTCGTCGCGTTCGGCCGGCGTGCTCACGAAGCCCGTGAGCGTGATGATGCCGCCGCCCGTGGTGGTCACCCAATTCTGGACCGCGGCTTTCTCAGCGTCGCTGAACACCCAATCGTTGACGTTCGCAACCAGCAAGATGTCGTACTGGTTCAGAAAGGTGTCGTCGATCGTCGGCTTGGTCGCGACGTTGGTGAGTGTCGCGGTGCCGGCACTATTGTCGTTGAGCCAGGCCACGAAGGCCGCGCTGTCCGAATCCGTGGCGGCCGAGGTGAGGGTGCCGAGCATTGCGAGGCGCAAACAAGAACAGTTGCCCATCGCGTCGCAAACCTTCTTGCGTATCGGCAGATCTCGAGTGTCCGACGGGTCCGTCGTCGTCGTCGTCGTGGTATCTCCGCCGAGGGACAAAGAGGTCGTACCGCCGCCGGCGGTGACGGTCGCCGAGCCACCAGTGCCATCGCGCGAAATTGGCGAGCCGCTGCTCGACCCCGCGCTACACGCGAGAGCGGCCGTGAGGCTCGAGGCGACGACGACAAGCGAAGAGAAACGTAGAGTCATGCGTTGATTCCCATCTCGTGAAAAAGGTGCGGTAGACGCACCTGGAACCGGTTGCGGAGCAGACTTTCCAATCATGAGATAGAACCCCAGCGCGTGCCACAGTCGCGCAAAAAAACTGCGTTCGCCCCATTTTCAGGCCCCAAATACGGTGACAGCGAGCGCGCTTCGCGAATCACACACCATGGCCGACCATGTCGGAAAAGGTAAGACCGACGGCATTCGCGGCGCGAGCGCCCCGGTGTGGTGGCGCAGGCCTGCGACCACGCCTATCGAGTTGCCGGCTTAGCGAGCCGGAAGCCGTGCACTTTGCGCGTTTGACTCTCGCCCGTAAGCGCTGGTCCGTACTCAACAGCGGCAACTGGCCGGATCTGAAATCCAGCTGCGCATCGGCTGGTGCCCAGCGCCCAGCGCGCGGCGGCAGACCGGCCCGCTCCCGCGGCGCGAAATCTGATGTTTAAGTTTAGACTTCAGATTTGAATTGAAACAGGAGAGGCGACGCTAGCCGTGGGTCGGGTTTTCGGAGATCCAGCCCGCAAATCGCGTCGCGGCGGCTCAAATCAAGCCACCACTCAATACTGAAACCGTAGGGCAATGTTGCGCAGCCTAGTCAGGCCAATGCTAGGCCGAGGCAAGGCAAACAAGGCAAACAAGGCAAACAAGGGCGAGCCAACGGCGCGCGGCTGAAACCTGTGATCACAATTCTCACTCGGTCGCCCGGGTTCTGCTGTACATTTATTGATCGAAGATGACCCTTCGCCGCCGACCCAGGGGTTACCTAGGTATCGACCACGAAACGATCGGGTCGGATATCCTTGCGGTAATCAAGATCCTCAAGCTGCCCGAGCAGATTTTGGGTGTGGAGGACGCGACTCGCTTGAGCTCAATCGAGTCGAAGGGTTGGTATCCGATAGAGTTGATGCTCGACTTGATGGAGAAGCTCGACCGTGAGGTTGGGCACTACGGCTTATTGAGGATGGGGCGCACGCTGTACAATCTTTCGCACGAGGCACGCGTCGGAAAGGTAGCCACCTGTGCGCGCGACATCGTGTACGGCATCGACGACATGTACCACCACTCCAATCGTGGTCGCATGATCGGAGGCTGGGAAGTCCTGAAATTCGAGCCTGGCCACGCCCTGCTCGAGAAGACGACGCCGCACCACTGCGTGATGGAGCAGGGCATCCTGTCGGCCGCGCTTGCCTCCGTGGGTTGCCCGGGCATCGTCAGCCAAAGCAGGTGCTTCCGTGAAGGCGCCGACGCTTGCCACTACGTGATCTCCTCGAGCTTCATCGACGAGCACTGGAGCGGCGTGAAATCTTAGTACTGCCGGAGCACGCGTAGACTCTCACAGCCCCGCGACGAATTCTCTGCCGAACTCGATCGGCGTTGGTCGCTGCGCCGGTTCTCGCAATGTCGCCGCGCGCAGGAGCTTGGCGATGGCAGCAGGGTAGACGCGCAGGCGCTCAGCGTCTTCGAACGGGTCGCGCCGCATGTGCGCGATGATTCGGTCGCGCGCGTTGTCGATTTCGTCGAAGAAAGCGCGGCCCGTGGTCACGTTGTAGATCGTGCCCGCCAGCGCATAAACGTCCGAGCGCGGGTCGAGCTCCACGGGGTCGAGCACCTGCTCGGGCGCGATGTAGCCAGCGGTCCCGGCCACGAAGCGCCCGCCCGCGTCTGCAGGCACGCGGATCGCGCGCACCATACCGAAGTCGATCACCACGGCCGACAGCGGCTGCGCACGAGCAGGGTCGCGATGCTTGTGCGCGTCGAATTTTTCGCCACCGGGGAGCGGCAAGCGCAGCCAGATATTGGCGGGCTTGATGTCGCGGTGCACGAGGCCCGCACTGTGTAGCGCCGCCAGCCCTGCGCAAGAGTCGAGCACTACTTGGCGGAGCTCGAATAGGGACATGTGCTGCGCCGCCGCGTACTCCTTCAAGTCCGCGCCGATCAGATACTCGAGCACCAAAAATGGCATGCCTTCGGAGACGCCACGGTCGATGATGTTGGCGACGTTCGGGTGATACAGGCCAGCCAAGGCGCGCGCTTCTTCCACGAACGAGGCGAGGATCCCTTCGCGCTCGGTGTCCGTCGCGTTGGACAGCGCCTCCGCCTTTGGGATTTTCAACACGAACAAGCGATCCGCGCCGGGTTTCCGGACCAACCAGACCGAGCCGATGCCGCCTTCGCCCAATGCCTTCACGAGCTCGTAGCCCTCGATCGTCTTGGGCTCCTGTTTCTTTTGCTTCGGCGGCGGCGGCGGAGTGCGCCTGATTGCTGAACGCACCGCGCTTTCCAAGAGAGCAGAGGCGACCGGACCGAGCGACGCGAACCACACGTCGAGCAGTGACAATTCGCGCGCGCGAATCGCGCGAGCTACGAGCGCGGCGATGCGCGGCGCATTCTCCGTGGCGATGCGCGACAGTGAATCTTCCGCGCTCTGCTCGCTGCTCGGGTGTAGCGCCTTCACTGGGTCGGCGAGCGCGCCTTGCAAGCGCTCTCCGGCCAATACGAGCTCGAGGCACATCGCTTCTAGGTTTGGCTTTGGCCCGGCCGCGGTGTTGAAGGCTTCGAGCGCCGCCGCGAGGCCCGACAATGCCTGCGCGAGCTCCGTGTTTTGCGCGTGCAGCGACTCGAGCGCTTCGCTCGCCGCTTTGCCCCATTCGCCGTCTGCGCTACCCGAGGAGACCGCGGTGCGCAAAAGCTCGGCGCGTTCACAGCAGCGCGCGAGCGCGCCTTCCGCCATCATCGGTAGCGCGGTGGCCAACTGCAACAGCATCGCGGGCCGATCGATCACGAGCGCCCACCAGGCTGCGAACGGTCCGAGCCACTCGATGTCGTCGACCTCGCCGAGGGCCGTGCCGCGGGTGGTGTCGACGAGTCGCCAAAACAGCGTGCTCAGCGCGCTCTTGAGCGCCGGCGGCAATTCGCGCGAGCCGTCGGCCAAGCCGTGGATCTTGCGCAGCCAGTGGCAGGTGTCGTGCGCGGTGGGGCCGCGACCCGGCCCGAGGTCGGCGTCTTCACCGCACGCGTCGAGCGCGTAGCCACCGAGGCGAATCGCCAGCACCTCGAGCGACAAATCAGCCTCGGGCAAAGCGCCTTCTACTTGGCGCCGCTCTTTTACCAAATCGAGGATTTCCGCGGGAGCGCTCGCGATCAGCTTCCAAGTGTCCTCGAGATCGGGCTCCTCGATCGGCACGCCTTCGGGACGCGTCGCCAGCATCGGGCCCCACAAGCGCAGGGCGAACGCGCGCGCGCAGCCTTCCAGCGCGTTGATTGCGGCCGCGCGCTGCCGGAGTCGACCGTCGCTGCCCAAGGCGATTCGCCGCGCTTCCAGAAACGTCGCGGCCAGCGACGTGGCGAAGCGCGCCGCGCGTGCGTCGGCCTCTTCGTCGTCGTACTGCGCCGCGATGCGCATCAGGTTCTCGAGGCCGAGCTCGAGATCGAGCGGGTCGCGCTCGGCGCCGTCGACGGCGTCGGTCACTGCAGTCACTTCGATCCAACGCCGGGATTCGTCGAGCGACGCGGGGCGTGCGCACCACGCGAGCTCGCGCAGCGCCCGCAGCGGGGCTTCGATCTCCGGCAATTTCTGACCGCGTCGCCAGATCGTGGACAGACCACGCGCCAGGGCGCGCGCGGCGATCGCGCCACCGTCGCCGTTGATGATGCGCTTGGCGAGACGATCCCAGATCACGCGCCGCTCGAAGAACAAGTACGGCGTTGCGGCTGCCACGGCAGCCAGAGCCCAGGCTTCCTCACTCGGCGAATCGAGGATGGCGATCAATTGGCTGGCCAGGAACTTGAGCCGCTCCGCGGGCAGCGACGCGAAGGCCGTCATCGCGCGCTGACGCAAAAGCGGTGATTCTCCGAGCACCCAATCGAGCAGGGTGCCCTCGAGCTGTTCGATGCGACCCGTCAAACGACCGAGCGCGCGTGCCGCGTGCACCCACACGAGCGGCTCGGGGTGCAAGAGCAACGGCTGCAACACCTGCAACGCGCGCCCGACGAGCTCGGGGTCGGCCAGCGCGGGCAACCCGCATACGCTCACTTCCAAACAGCGCGCAGCGAGCACGCGACCACGCAGCGCGCCGCGCGCCGGTAAGCGAATCAGCTCGTCGAACGTGTCAGGCGACGCCCATAGCCAACGGCCGAGTGCGGGGACCTCCAGCGCGCTGGCTCCGGCTTCCCAAATCAGAATCTCGAGCCGTGCGCGGGCCTCGGTATTCTCGGGCAGCGCGAGAGCTTTGCCCGTGCCGAGCAGCGGCGCGCACGCGAATGCGTCGAACAGCGGACCTTCGATCACGCGATCTCGCGCGATGGCCGTGACGCGCTCTTCGTAGCCGGGTTGTTTCCCGGCGATGGAAAGAAGTTTCGCGAGCTCGGTGTCGCGCCGCCAGGTCGTCGCGTAACACCAGAGCAGGAGCAGCGGACCCGTCTCACCGGCAAAGCGCTTACCGAGCTCGTCGACCTCGGCCGCGTCGTGCGTCTGGGTCGGTAGATCGGCGGCGAGCAGATCGGCCGCCGCGCGCAAGTCCTCGGGCAGCTCGAGCTCGACCTGCGTGCCCGACGTTCCGCGCACGCGCGTGCGCCAGCGATCGCGAACGGCCTCTTCGAGCTCGGGTCGCCCAACCAAGGATGCAGCTAGTGTCGAGAACGCGACTTCTGCTTGTTCTGAAAGCATTGCTAACCTCCCAGACTAGCGCAGGAGTGGCGGGTCCTGAACCACGCGCCTTTTGTGGCCAAAAAGGCCACGGTACGCCGCGTTCAGGCGCGCCCGGCGCGCTTCGACGCGGGCGCGCTTGGCTCAGCCCGTCAATTGCGATCTCACCATTCGTGAGGGGCGCGCGAGGATGCCGCAACCCTGCGACATGCCACTGCGAGATCGGTAAAACATCAATAGTGACTATGATTGTGCTCTGACTCGGTAATGATCGACGCTAGGTTTCCGCGTGCGAGCATCCCTTAAACGGAGAGCACGCTGGCGTGAGTAGTGGTTGTGATCGCAGCGCGGTCGCAAGCGCTCGACGCAGGCGTGCTTCGAATCGGTGCACGTGTGGTTTCCGGCATCTCTCTTGAAGGAACGTTCCAATGAGAAACACAGCGTACTTGGCGGCGGTCGTGGCAGTGGGCGCAGCGGCAGCACTCTTGGGCTGCAGCAGCAGTGATGACTCGAGTAGCCCGTCCGGTGGCGGGACTAGCTCCGGCGGAAGCGGCACCAGCAGCGCTGGCGGCGGACAGACGAGCACTGGCGGCGGTGGCGCGTCGTCGACCGTCGGCGGCGGTGGCACGACGAGCGCTGCGGGCAGCGCGGGCACCTCGAGCAGTGCCGGCACGAGCGCTGGCGGCGCGTCGGCTGGCAGCGGCGGTGCTGCCACGGGCGGCGGCGCGACGGCGGGTGGTACTGGCGGCGCAGCCGCGGGCGGCAGCGCGGGGGCTGGCGGAGGAACTTCCGCGGTCGTCGCGACTTGCGGCGCGCAAGTGTATACCCCGGTCGCGGTGCCGGGCGCAGCCTGCGTCACCACGGTGGTCCCGGCATCACCGCTGATCGCGACGTTCGAGGCCTCTGGGGTGGCCCCCGGTTGGGGCGTGTATCCGAACGTCGACAACATGACCGGTTTCATGCCGACCACGGCAACGCCGTCCGCGGGCGGCGCGAATGGAACCGCCCAGGCGTTAGCCTTCACCGTCACCGGCCTCACGCAAGGGATCAAGATCCAGGTCGGTTTCGGCACGCAGTGTCAAGACGTGCGGACCTTCACGGGTCTCAGCTTCTGGGCCAAGGGAACGATCGACGCTGCGACTGTGCCGTTCGCCGTCGATGCGAACACCCTGGTCCTCCTCTTGGGCTCGGAGACGTCGTCGCAAGGCGGCTGCACGGGCGGTACGTGCTCCGCGGCCGCTCCCGACAGGCGGGTGACGATCACGAGCGACTGGCAGGAATACCGGATTCCGTTCGATTGCTTCGGCACCGGGACGGTATTCGACGGCTACTACACGAACATCTTGTTCAACGCGTTTGGCACGAACTCGAATTTCGCGATCGATCAGGTCGGCTACTATCAGTGAGGGGAGTTGGGCGTGCCGCAGGCAAAACCTGCGGCGCGCCTGCTCACGTTCGAAGACCCTGCTTCGTCTAAAACAGGCGCGGTTTTGCGGGGCTGGCTGCGCGCTGTATCGTGACGGCGCGCATGCCGATCGTCCTCGTCGAGCTCCCCGCGGCAGATGCCGCCGACGTGAATGCCCCGGCGCTGGTTGCCGCGTGCTCTTCGGGGTTACGGCGCGGTAGCTGCGTAGTGGAAGAACCCCCGAACGGCGAACGAGCCACGGCCGTGGCCATCGTGGTGTGGCTCGATCCGGAGCATTTGCGCGCGCGCATCGACGTTGGCCGTCGCGCAGAGGAACGCGCCGGTTGGCAGGTGCGTGAGCTCAGCTTTCACGAGCAAGACGCGCCGCTCGAGCGCTGGCGCAGCGTCGGTTTGGCGATCGCTGGCGTCGTCGGTGAAGCGACCTTGCTCGAGCCCGCGCAGCGCGGCGCGCCGAAATCCGCGCGCCCAAAACCGAGCGCGCAAAGTAAGCCCGCGCCGAGCGTGTCGCCTCAGTCGCGCGACTTTCGCATCGCGCTCGGGCCGGCATTGGAGACTGGGCTCGCTGATCGGCCGAGCGTTGGCGCTTGGTTGGACGTCGCGCGGCGCTGCTGTGGTAGTGTGCCGCTCGAGCTCACCCTCACCGCGACGAACGCGTGGAGCGTGCGCGAGACCACTGCTGTCGCGACGCGCTTTACCACTCTGGGGGCGGGGCTCGGCGTTACCCTACATGTAGGCGAAGCCGTGGCGGTGCGCGCCGCCGCGTTCGTCGCGCTCGGCGCAGTCGACGCGAGCACGAGCGATCCCGCGACGGGTGCTCACGATTCCAAGGCGCGTTGGCTGCCGGGTGGCCTGGGACGGTTGCAAGCGATCTGGCCCGCGACGGGCGCGCTTTCAGGGGTGCTTGGTCTGGAGATCACTCAGCTTTCCGGGGCGACCGAGCTCAAAGTGTTCGGCGCGCCGGTGGCCAGGAGCGCAGCGTTACGCGGCGGCGCTCAGGCCGGGCTGGAATGGAAATTCTGATTTCTGACTTTGGGGCAGCCTTGCCTGCCCAGAGCTGCGGTACTGATTTTTAATGGCTGCGCGCGTCGGAAAATGGCTGAGAGCCATCCCAGGGGGTGGGCGGGCCGCTCCTTCGGGTCGAGCCGACGACGAGGCGCTGATCGACGCCATTCAAAATGGCGAGTCCGGGCTCGGTCGGGAACTGTACGATCGGCTGCACCGCGTCGTGGACTGCACTTTGTATCGCGTCCTCGGGCGCCGCGATCACGATCACGCGGACCTCGTGCAAGCCTCGTTCGAGCAGATCGTGATCACCATCGCGCAGCGTAAATACGCGCGCGCCTGCAGCCTCACGTCTTGGGCTTCGGCGATCACCTGTAACGTGGCGCTCAATACGCTTCGCGCGCGGCGCACGGAGCGTAAATTCATCGCGGTCGGGCTCGAGCTGTCGCAGCTCGGCACAGAAGTGGCGCATGAACGCGACGTCGAGCGTGAGGTGTTCGCTCGCCACGAGCTGGAGCGGGTGCGCCGCGAGCTATCGGCGATGAACCCCGAGCGCTCGCAGGTCATGTTACTGCACGACATGCTGGGCAAAGAGCTGTCGGAAATTGCCGTGCTCATGGACATCTCGGTAGCGGCCGCTCAGTCACGGCTGGTCCGTGGCCGCAAAGAGCTGGAAAATCGCTTGGCTGGCAGCCTAGCCGAGGTGCCCCGTGACTGAGCGCAAGCGACGCGTCGAAGACCTGCTGGAGAGCATGGGCCGCATGGTCGTGCCCGTGGCGGACGAATCCGAGGCCGAACGCGAGCAAGTGATCGACGCGGTCAATAACCGGCTCGAGATGTCACGCAGCACGGGCAGCGCGACGCGCGCGCGGCGTTGGCTGTTCGCTTCCGCCGCGGCCGTGTTGTGCTTGTCGACCGGCCTCGCGTTCGCGCATTTTCGCAGGGCAGAATCGTCGGTTCAGAGTGCTTCCGCGCAGGCGACGCGCGCTGTCGTGTTCAAGCGCGGTGACGCGGTGCACACGGACACGGGAGAAACGCGCGTGGGCTCGCTGGAAAATGGCGCGCAAGTAACGCTCGGAGAAGGCACCGAAATGACGGTGTCTGCGCTTCTGCCAGGCACC
>DATHOI010001004.1:0-6244 GCA_035485095.1 Polyangiaceae bacterium
GCGAGTCATCCGTGTCAGCAGCCACGCGGGCGCCGATGTTCACCCAGAGCGCGTCAGCGTCGACGCGCACGGGATTCGCGGCGCGGTTTACACTCCGTCCGGTCGTGTCGAGCTCGAGTCGCGACTGGTGGGCCAGCACAATCTGGAGAACTTGCTGCTCGCGCTCGGAATTCTGGAAGGGCTGGGTGTCGATCTCGCGCTCGCGGCACAGGCGCTCGGCGCAGCCCCGCAGGTCCCTGGTCGGCTCGAGCGCTGCGACGAAGTCGGTGACGATATTTTGGTGCTCGTCGACTATGCGCACACGCCTGACGCGCTCGAGCGCGTGCTCGACGCCGTGCGCTCGATGACCACGCGACGCGTGCTGTGCGTGTTTGGTTGCGGCGGGGATCGCGATCCGCAAAAACGCCCAAAAATGGGCCAAGCAGTGGGCAACCGCGCGGACTACGCCATCGTCACGAACGATAATCCGCGCTCCGAGGAGCCACGCGCGATCGCGAACGCCATCGAGCTGGGGCTCGCACAGACCAAGGGCGCCTATGAGGTCGAGCTCGACCGCGCGCAGGCCATCGAGCGCGCCGTGCTCATGGCCGGGCCGGGTGACGTGGTGCTGGTCGCAGGCAAGGGACACGAGCCGTATCAAATCATCGGCACCGAGACGCACGCCTTCGACGACCGCGTCGAAGCGCGTCGCGCGCTCGCCCTCCGTCGACGAAGGGCGGGCACATGGCAAGCCTGATCCCGGAAAATAGCGCGCGGTTCTGGCTGTCCGAGATTGCGGACCTCGCGACTGGGACGCTGCACGGTAGCGACGTTGAGTGTGTGGGTGTGACCACGGACTCGCGTTCTGATTTGCGCGGGCGGCTCTTCGTGGCGCTCGCGGGCGAGAGCTTCGACGGTCACGACTTCGTACAGGAAGCCGCGGCGCGCGGCGCGCGTGGTGTGCTCGTCGAGCGTCCGGTTCCTGGCTCGTCCCTCGGATCGGTGCAGGTGAAATCGACGTTGAGCGCGCTGGGCTCGCTGGCTGCAGCGCAGCGTCGACGCTGGGGCAAGCGAGTCGTCGCGGTCGCCGGGTCGGCGGGCAAGACCACGACGCGTAGCGCGATCACGGCCGTTTTGAAGGCCGTTTCAGCCAAACCAACCCACTTTGCGCGGGGCAACCTGAACAACCTGATCGGCGTGCCGATGGTGCTGCTCGGGCTCGACGCCGAGCACGCACTCGCGGTGGTCGAACTGGGCACGAACGCGCCCGGTGAAGTGCGCACGCTGTCGGTGATGGCGGCGCCGGACCTAGCCGTGCTCACCTTGATCGGCATCGAGCATAGCGAGGGGCTCGGGGATCTCGACGGCATCGAACGTGAGGAGGGCGAAATCTGGAGCGGCCTCCGCAGCGACGGCGTGGCACTGAGCAACGCGGACGACCCGCGAGTGGCGCGCACCGTGACGCGAGTCGAGTCGAGCCGCCGCCTGAGCTACGGTGTTGCCGAAGGCGCCAACTACCGACTCGTGTCGCGCACGAGCAGCGCGCTCGGCGGTTCGCGCTTACAAGTCGAGCGGCGCACGGAAAAAGCTCGTGATTCGATCGTGCTCGAGACGCCCCTGCTCGGCGACGCGGGCGCATACGCGACGCTGGCTGCGCTCGCCGCGGGCGAGTGGGCGACCGAGAGCACTCTCGACCCGGCGCAGGTCTCGCGCGCTCTGGCGAACGCGGGCGAGCCCGGACGACTCAGCCCGATCGAGCTCTCCGACGGCACGGTCGTACTCGACGACACGTACAATTCGAACCCGGCGAGCGTGACCAGCTCGGTGTCGACCGCCGCCGAAATCGCCAAGGTTCGCGCCGCTCGCTTGGTGCTCGTGATCGGCGAAATGCGTGAGCTTGGCGCGCTGTCCTCCGCGCAGCACGCGGAGGTTGCCGAGATGCTCGGCGACAGTGGCGCAGCCGTGCTCGTCGCGGTGATGGGCGACGCGCGGTTGTTCTTGCCTGCCGCCAAACGCGCTGGGCTCGATGTAACGTTCGCCGAGACTGCGGAGCTGGCTCTCGCCGAGCTGTTGCCGCGCTTGCTACCCAAAGACGTCGTGCTCGTCAAAGCGTCGCGCGGCGTGCACGCCGAACGCCTCGTGCGAGGGCTCGTGGAGGCCAAAGGGCGCGCCGCATGATTTACGAATTCTTGTATCCGTTGAGCCGACAGTACGAGTGGGCCGGTGCGCTCAACGTGCTACGTTACACGCCGTTTCGCGCGATTATGGCCACGATTACGGCCATGTTGCTGTCGTTCTTGGTCGCGCCCTGGTTCATCCAGAAATTGCGCGGCAAGCAGATCAGTCAGATCATCCGTGAAGAGGGCCCGGCGTCGCACTACGCGAAGCGTGGCACGCCGACGATGGGCGGTGCGCTGATCCTGCTCTCGGTGCTGGTGCCCACCGTGCTCTGGGCCGACGTGCGCAACGTGTTCGTGGTGGCGACCACCGCCGTCACCGCCGGCTACGGCGCGGTCGGTTTCTTGGACGACCGCCTGAAGATCGAGGGCAGCAACACACGCGGTTTACCGGGTCGTTACAAGTTGATGGCGCAAGTCATCATCGGCGGCTTCGCGCTCTGCTACGTGTTCTTGAACACGCCGGCGCTGCCTCCGGGCTGGCTCGTGATGCGCGCGCGTCTGGCCATCCCGTTTCTGGCTTTTGCCAAGCATCCGGTGTCGTTGCCCTTGCCGGTGTATCTAGTGTTCGCGCTGTTCGTCGTCGTGGCCATGAGCAACGCGGTGAATCTGACGGACGGTCTGGATGGCCTGGCCATCGGCCCGGTGATGATCAACGCGGGCGCCTACTTGATTTGGGCCTACGTCGCTGGCGCGATCCTGTTCGGGCGTCCGATCGCTCAATATCTGGATATCGCGGGCATCCCGGAGATGTCGGAATTGGCGGTGTTCGCCGCGGCGATGATCGGCGCTGGCATCGGCTTCCTTTGGTACAACACGTACCCCGCCCAAGTCTTCATGGGCGACGTCGGTTCGCTCGCGCTCGGCGGCGGCCTCGGCATGCTTGCCGTGCTGACCAAGACCGAGCTCTTGAGCATCGTGCTCGGCGGCGTGTTCGTGGTCGAGGCGGCCAGCGTCGTCACGCAAGTCGTCTCCTTCAAGCTGTTCGGGAAACGCGTGTTCCTGATGGCGCCTATTCACCACCACTTCGAGAAGAAGGGCTGGCCCGAGCCGCGCATCATCGTTCGGTTTTGGATCATTTCGGTCTTGCTCGCCCTGTTTGCTCTCTCTTCACTGAAATTGCGCTGATGGAATTAGTTGGAAAAAACGTGATCGTGGTCGGCCTCGGCAAGAGCGGTGTCGCCGCCGCCAAGCTGTGCCTCGCGCAGGGCGCGCGCGTGACCGGGACGGACAGCGCGCCGGCCGACAAACTCTCGCCGGAAGCGCACGCCCTCCCCGCCGAGCTCGTGCTTGGCGGTCATCAGAAAATCGACTTTAAAAGCGCGCATTTGATCGTCGTTTCGCCGGGCGTGCCGAACTTCCCGGCGCTCACCGAGGCCGAGCTTTCGGGCGTAGAAGTGATCGGTGAGCTCGAGCTCGCGACGCGCTACATCGATGCACCGATCGTGGCCATCGGTGGTACCAACGGCAAGAGCACGACCACCACGCTGGTTGGCGACATGTTTGCGGCAGGCGGTCTCACGGCCTTCGTGGGCGGAAACCTCGGTACGCCGAGCGCGGAAGCCGTAGGCAAGAACTTCGATGTCGTCGTGCTGGAGGTCTCGAGCTTCCAGATGGAGCGCGCGCACACCTTCCAACCGCGCGTCAGCGTGCTGCTCAACATCACGGAAGACCACCTCGACCGGTACCCGAGCTTTTTGGCCTATGCCGAGGCCAAGGGCAACGCGTTTGCCAATCAAAACCCGGACGATTTCGCGATTGTGCCGGAAGGCGACAGCGATTGTTACGCCCAAGCCAAGCGCGGCAAGGCTCAAGTGCTGCGCTTCGGTGACTTCGGGGACTACGTCGTTTCCGGCCGCAGCGTGAGCGAGAGCCGCACGGGCGAGCTATTCGACTTGCAGGGCTCGGCCCTACATGGTCGGCACAATATCGAGAACGCAGCGGCCGCGATCGCCGCGACGCGCGCGCTCGATCTCTCCGCAAGCGCCATCCGCAAAGCGCTTTTGCAGTTTCGCCCGCTGCCGCACCGCATGACCCGAGTTGCCAGCGTGCGTGGCGTCAATTTCTACGATGACTCCAAGGGCACCAACGTCGGCGCCGCGGTGACCGCCGTGCGCGGCCTGTCGGAGACGCGCGGCGTGCTGATCGCGGGCGGGCGCGACAAGCACGGCAGCTACGAGCCGCTCGTCAGCGCGCTGGAAGCGAAGGGCCGCGCCGTCGTCGTGCTCGGGGAAGCCGCCTCGCGCATCGCCGAAGCCGTCGGCTCACGTGTGCCTCTGGCTCGCGCAGAGAGCATGGACGACGCTGTAAATAAGGCATTCGCGTTGGCAGTGCGGGGCGATGCCGTGCTGCTCAGCCCGGCTTGTTCCAGCTTCGACATGTTCAGGAGCTACGCCGAGCGGGGCGATCGCTTCGTTCTCGCCGTAGAGCGCTTGGCCCAGGAGACCCCCGCATGAAGACGCTCAAGGCTCTGCTCACTCGCGGCGTCGACCGCGGACCGGTGGACGTCGTGCTTGCGGCTTTGGCCGTGGCTCTGCTCGGGTTCGGCGTGGTCATGGTGTACAGCGCGAGTGTGATCGAGGCCACCACGGTGTTTCACGATCCGCAGTACTTTTTGAAGCGCCAGGGGTTCTATGCAGCGGGCGCGCTGGTCATGATCTTTGCAATCTCGCGCTTCGACTACCGGAAACTGCGCGCGCTCACCTACCCGATCATGGGCGTGGTCACGGTGATGATGATCCTGAGCGTGATCGGCTTCGGTCACAGCGGTGGTGGCGCTGCGCGTTGGCTCTCGATCGGTCCGGTGCACATTCAGCCGTCCGAAGCGGCCAAGCTCGCGCTCGTGCTGTGGCTCGCGTACTCGCTGGAGAAGAAGCGTGAACGGGTGAAATCCTTCTCCATCGGTATGCTGCCGCACTTCTTGATGGCCGGCTTCTTGATGATCTTGTGCCTGAAACAGCCGGATTTCGGCGGCGCCTCGGTGCTCCTGTTGCTCACCTTCACGCTGCTCTTCGTGGCCGGCGCGCGGCTCGGCTACTTGCTCGGCTTCGCCATGCTCGGCTCGGTGTTTGCCGTGTGGGCGGTGCGCTTCACGTCCTACCGCTGGGAGCGCATGCTGGCCTGGTTCAACATGAGCGAGCATCGCCAAGATCTCGCGTACCAACCGTTCCAATCGGTGATGAGCTTCGGTTCTGGGAAATTTTGGGGGCTCGGTCTGGGCAAGGGGTTGCAGGTCTTGTATTTGCCGGAAGCTCACACCGACTTCATTTCGGCGATCATCGGTGAAGAGCTGGGCTTCATCGGCATCCTGACGCTGTGCACGGTGTACTTGGTGATCGTGGCGCGCGGCGTGCGCACCGCCCTTGCTGCCGAGGACGAATACGGCTCGTACATCGCGTTCGGCATCTCGGTTTTGTTTGGCGTACAAGCGTTGATCAACCTGGCGGTGGCGATGTCGATGCTGCCGACCAAGGGTCTCACCTTGCCGTTCGTGAGCTTCGGCGGCTCATCGCTCTTGGTGTGCGCGGCCGCGATGGGCATTTTGCTCAGTATTTCGCGGAAATCGCCGGGCTCGGGCAACGCGCGCGTGGCGTTCGCCGCTGCCGGTCCCGACCCCGAAGCCAGCGCGATGCTGGTGACCGAAGCAAATTTTGCCCCCGACGAGCCCGCGCCCACGCCCAAGAAGAAGCCGCGCACGCGCGCCCCCGCAGCGCCGAAAGAAGCCCTGTCATGAGCCCGAGCACGCTCATGTTCGCTGGCGGCGGCACCGGCGGCCACGTGTATCCGATGATTGCGGTCGCGGATGCCGTGCGCGCGTTGGCCCCAGAGCTGCGGCTCGTGTTCGTGGGCACCGAGCGCGGCATGGAGACGCGGGTGGTTCCGGAACGAGGCTATGAGCTCGAGCTGATGCGCGTGCTCCCGATCCGCGGCGGCGGTGTGCTCGGCGCAGCACGTGGCGTTGCGCGCGCGGCGGCACTCGTGCCCGAGGCGCGCGCGCTCGTGAAAAAACTCGGGCCGAGCGCGGTGTTCTCGATCGGAGGTTACGCCGCCGGTCCGGTATCGCTGGCCGCGCGCTCGCTCGGCATTCC
>DATHOI010001005.1:0-6823 GCA_035485095.1 Polyangiaceae bacterium
GCGGCGGTGCCTCGGGTGGCAGCGGCGGTGCGGGTGGCAGCGGCGGCGCCCCGCCAGTGCTCCCGGGTCCGACGTTGACCCCGATTCCAATGACTCAGCTCGTGTTCGGCGCGTTCGGCGACGTGCGGCCGCCGAATCCGAACGACACGGCCAATTTCCCGGATGGGATTTTGAGCAAGATCTTCGCCGGCATGCAGGCAAAAGGCATCTCGCTTGCGGTCGACGCGGGTGACCACTGTTTCCAGTCGACCATTGCGAGCGGCAGCTATTGCCACACTCAATTCGTCAGTCACTTCATGGCGGACATGACCGCCAACTACAGCGGGCGACTGCTGCCGACGATGGGCAACCACGAGGGCTGCGGAACCGACGCTGCGACGACCGGCAACTGTACGAGTTGGACGACCGGTTTGGTGCATGACTACCTAGTCGACATCGTCGGACCGACGACGGGTCAAACGGCGTTCCCCTACTACTCGGTCGTGGTCTACGGCTCCTGGGGCACCGCCAAGTTCGTGCACGTCGCCGCCAATGCATGGACCAGCGCGCAAAACACCTGGCTCACGAACACGCTCAACGTGCCGACCACTTACACATTCGTGGTGCGTCACGAGCCGAACAACGACCCGCGCGCGCCCGGCGTTACGCCCTCGGAAGCCATTTATTCATCGCATTTCAGCGCGGGCACGCTGACACTCTCGG
Organism: Polyangiaceae bacterium; assembly: GCA_035485095.1. GTDB lineage: Bacteria > Myxococcota_A > Polyangia > Polyangiales > Polyangiaceae > PMG-095. Next base: position 703 of record DATHOI010001005.1, read on the forward strand.
TGACGGGCCACACGCATCTCGTGCAGCTTCCTGGTGGGACGCTACCGTACGGGGACTCGTTTGGCTCGACTGAGCCGTACGAAGTGATCTTGGGCAACGCCGGTGCACCGCTCGACGCGGGCCCGTACTATGGCTACGCCACGCTCACTCGTCGCGCGAGTGACGGCGCTATCGTGACCCAAGAGTACGAGGCGGTGAGCTCCGACGGCGTCACGTCGCTGAACAACGTGCCGGATTCGAGCTTCCGCTTCGCGGTCAACGCGAACGGCACGCCGAACGCGAACACCACGCTGCCATGATTCGACGTTACATGCAGGAAATCGCGGGGGCGGCGGCTTTGGCCGCAGCCCTCGCGGCATGTCACGACAGCCCTCGCTCGGTGCCGGAGGAGCCCCCGAGCGTGCTCTCTCAGGCCAGCGCGAAACCGCCGGCCGATACACGACCGGTGCTGAGCGAGGTCTCCACGTCTCTTGCCGTGCCACCAGCGGTCCCCCTGGCGCCGAGTTTTTTGAACGTGCCGCGTGCGCCAAAGGCGGTCGTGCCGAGCAGTCACTTCGACGTGAACGTCTGGGGCAGCGCGGTCAACACTCACACACTGCTCGACGTGAACGGCAAAGGTGCAGTGCCGGTCAGCGAGGCCCGCTTTCTTTGGGGCCAGGAGCAGCTTTACGTGGCCTTCTACGCGGGTGATCTCGACCTCGAAGTCCGCGAGACCAAGCACGACGGAGCGGTTTGGAAGGACGACTCGGTCACGCTCTCCTTCTTCACCGGGGACGCACAGAAGCGGCTCATTACCGTGTCGCCAACGGGCGTGTTGGCGGACGGCACGTGTCCGCGTGACGCAGAAAATCTGAGCGACGCGCGCTGCGATCTGAGCTGGGAAAGCCGCGCCCGGTTCGCCGTCGATTACGACGGAACACTCAACAAATTGGGCGATTTCGACGAGGAATGGACGGTGCAACTGGCGATACCGCTACGTTCCCTCGCTGCGTCAGCGGCGCCTGGGACGGAGCTTTCATTTGCCGTCAATCGCTGCGACATGGCGTTCGACGGCCAGCGCGCTTGTGGCGCATGGGGCAAGAGCGATGCCCCGGCGCGGCTGGTGCTTCAGTAACGCGCGGCCGTTCTGCTAGTCGGCAAGGCCGCGCATCGATGCTAGGACGAGCGGGTGACCACGAGCTCGCTCGTCTTAGTACTCTCGGCCTTTTTGGCTTGCGCGGTGGAAGCGGTCGAGGCGCTCACCGTCGTGCTCGCTGTCGGCGTGACGCGAGGCTTTCGGATCGCTTTGCTCGCGACCGCGACCGCGACCGCGAGTCTCGTCGTGCTCGTCGTCGCCTTGGGACCTGCGCTGTCGCTCGTCCCATTGGGCTGGTTGCGCGTCGGCGTCGGCACGCTCTTGCTCGTCTTCGGTGTCGGTTGGCTGCGCAAAGCCATTTTACGGGCGAGTGGCTACAAAGCCTTGCGTGACGAAGCGGCGCTGTACGAGAAGCAGAAACGCGCCGCACAGAGCAACGGGGCGCCGGCCCCGGCCTCGACGGATTGGTACGGCTTTGCTTTGGTGTTCAAGGCCGTTTTCCTCGAAGGCTTGGAGGTGGCGTTCATCGTGCTCACGTTCGGCACCGCTCAAGGTAGTATTCGCCTGGCGTCGCTCGGCGCCGCGCTTGCCGTGAGCTGCGTGGCGGCGGTCGGCGTCGTTTTGCATCGGCCGCTGTCGCGCGTTCCGGAGAACGCCATGAAGTTCGCGGTTGGGCTGATGATTTCGACGTTCGGTATTTTTTGGAGCGCCGAAGGCGCCGGCATCGCGTGGCCGGGTGAGGATCTTTCGATTTTCGGCGTGCTGGCTTTCTTGACGGCAACGTCGTTCGGCTTGGTCGCGATCCTGAGGAAGACACAACACCGGCGCTTGCCCAGCGCGGGCGCATTGCCCGGAACGACGAGCTGACGCAGCCATGCATTACGTCAAGCAATTCTTGCTCTTCTGGTACGACTTCATCATCGGCGATGACTGGGTGGTGGCTGTCGGCGTGGCGGCTGCGCTCATCACCTTGAGTCAGCTCGTGCAACGGCAGATCAACGCTTGGTGGCTGATGCCGCCTGCGGTCGTCACGCTCTTGGCGCTCTCGTTGTGGCGCGAGACCCGAAAAAGGCAGTAGCCCTGCGCTGCTAGGCGACCGGCGTGCGCACGCTGGCGTCGACTTGCGTTTCGCCTTGCACGGTGATGTCACCCATTGCGTCCACCACCACCGCGAAGTGCGTTAGCGGCGATCCTGCTGGCCCTTGTAGGACATTGCCATTGCTGTCGAAGTGGCTGCCGTGGCAGGGGCAGACGAGAATGGTGCCGGAAGGAGCGATGTCGCAACCCTCGTGGGTGCAGGTGATGGTCATGGCGTAGAGCCCTTGCTCGTCGCGAGCGAGCAGCGCGGGCGCGTTCGGCACGACCGCCAGCATACCGACGGCCGTTGCGCTGACGTTACCTCCGGACACATCACCGAACTTGGCTGGCGCTCCGGAAGGCGCCGAGCACGCAAGGAGTGGGCTCGCGCTCAGAATCTTCAAGAAAGTACGGCGATTTTTCATTTTCCTAAGTACTACGCTCCAGTTGGTCTTTCGGTGCGGGTGGTGCGGTGCAAACTCGACGCACTTTGTTCATTGCTCGCAGCACCGACTCTCAGCGCTTGCCAGCCACCCCGGCTGCCGCTGCTTCTTGGTACACCTCGAGGGTAATTTTGGCCGTCCGATCCCAATCGAATTGGCGCGCGCGCTCGATGCCTCGCGGGATCAGCTCGCTGCGCAAGCCATCGTCGTGCATGCGTCGAATCTCCTCGGCGAGTGCTGCTGCGCTGCCTACGGCCGCATGCAACCCAGCGCCGCCCAACACCTCGACCAGTGCGGGGGTATCACTGGCGATGACCGGGCAACCGCAGGCGATCGCTTCTAGCGCGGGCAGGCCGAAGCCTTCCACGAGCGACGGTTGCAAAAGCGCGCGCGCCGACTGCAGCAGTCGGATCAAATCCGGCAAGGCGAGATCGGGTAGCCAGCGCACCCGATCACTGATGCCGAGCTCCTCCACGCGGCGTTTCAAGCCGCGCCCGCTGCTCGTTCGCTGAACCAAAACCAGTAGCTCGTCGGGCGCTGCGGCCTCCGCGAACGCGGAAACCGCGAGCTCATGGCCCTTGTAGGGTTCGTTCTTGCCGACCACTAGATAAAAGGGCGCCGAAGTACCGAGCAACGTCGTGGCGCGCGCAACGGCCGCGTCTCGATCGGTCGCCACGTGGAAGGCCTTGTCGACGGCGAGTGGCGTCACCCGCACTCTGTCGCGCGCCCCGGGTTGGCGAGCGATGACGCGATCGGCCGTGGCTTGCGAGATCGTGATGATGCGCGTCGCGTGTTGCATCGCCCAGCGCATACCGAGCTGATAGTAGTTCTGCCTGACGCGGCGCCAGAACGGGCGCATGTCCACGAGCTCGGGCTGCTCGAGCCACATCAAGTCGTTGATCGTGACGACGCTGGCGCAGCGCACCCCGCGCCCCAGAATGCCGCACGGAAAATGCACGACGTCATCGTCCGCGAGCGGATCGAGTCGCGACGGCCAGAGGAGTGTCCCGATGCCGTCAGCCGTCGCGGCTACCACGCTGTGCGACAGGTTGGGTGCCGCGGGCGGCTCGGGCCGTTCCGGATGAGTCCAAGCGTGAAAGCGTTGTGTCGGCGCGAGCCGAGGTAGACGCTCCACGAGCGCCTCGACGCAGGTGCCGATGCCGCTCGGGCGCCGCCTGACATAGCGAGAGTCGATTACGAAACGCATGGGCTCGTCGAGGTGAGGGACGTCCAGTACCAGAGCGCTGTCCTGCAAGTCACGCGAATTTCCCTCGTTTTTGGCCGCGCTGCAGCGTCGGACTTCGATATTTTGCGCATTTTGCGGCGACTCGTTGGCAGGTTGCGTCGTGAGTCGGCCCGACGCGAGAGCTCAGTAAGCACTTGACTCCACCGACGCCGACTCCGCGAGCGCCACCAGCTCGGCGCGTTCGTCAAGCCCCGGAATGTTTTAGCAATGCGTCGTGTGATGAACGTCGTCACCATCGCGTCGCGTGTTCTGCCCGAGCCCTCGGCAGTTCACTTGAAGATTTGTTCGCTTTCGGAGAAGGGCGGAGCGCTATTTCTCGTGCCGCGACCCCTCGGGGCAAAATTCCCCGCGCACGCACCATTGCAAGCGCTGCGTGCTTCTTCATCGACAAGTTGCTGCGTTGTCACGTCGGAGACGGAAGTCGCGACGTAAGAAACGCCCAACTCTTGCGAACGGAGAAGTTCAATCATGCGTAAACGTGCTTCGTTAGTTTTGGTTTCGAGTGCGACGTTGTTCCTCGCCGCGTGCGGCTCGAGCAACAATGATAATGGTTCGGGCAGCGCCGGTGCGGGCACGACGGCTGGAGCCGCTGGCTCGTCGTCGAGCGCGGGCGCCGGCAACTCGGCGAGCGCCGGAGCGGGAGGCGACTCGAGTGTTGGCGGACAGGGCGGGCTGAGCGGTGGCGGCGGTGCTGCTGCGGTGGCGGGCGCCGGTGGCAGCGTTTCGGGGGCGGCTGGAGCTGAAGCGGGGGGTTCTTCCGGTGCATCGCTGGGTGGTGCAGCAGGTAGCGGCAGCGGCGGTGCGGGTACGGCCGGCAGCGGGGCTGCGGGGAGTGCTGGCGCGGCGGGCAGCGCGGGCAGCGTTGGAGCTGCCGGAAGCACTGGAACGGCTGGCGCAGCGGGCGGCGGCGCAAGCGGGACGGCTGGTGCAGCCGGCAGTGCTGCAGGGAGCGGAGGCTCAGCCGGTAGCTCAGGCTCGGCCGGCAGCGGCGGCGCCGCTGGCAGCTCGAGCAGCCCGGCCCTGACGTTCTCGCTCGATGCTGCGAACGTGCCCAGCATGGCGACCATCAATCAGGGCACTGCGATCGGTGAAGGATCGCTGAACGGCGCGACGCCGTTTACGCTCGCCAATCTTGCTCTGGACTCGAACAACAAACAAGTGGTCACCAGCGCCGTGAACCCGTTTGCTTCGACCGGCACCGTTCCGGACACCGCGTTCGGTTTCTGCGACTACAGCGGCGCCACGCCAGTGCGCTCCTCGTATGTCACGGGCACGAAGTTCGAAACCACCACGCCCGGAACGACCGGCGCGGATCTGATGCAGCCCATGGCGCCATTCTATTTCCCGCTCGTCTACAATTCGACGAACACGCCTACTGGCAACGCGTTTGGCGGCCAACCGCCCATCATCGGGCTGTTCGACTGGCGCCCAAAGGACATCGACGAGGCGCTCGTCGCAGCCGAGTCAGACGACAACGGCAAGACCTGGTTCTTCATGCAGACCGTGCTGGAGCTGTTCCCCGACTACTCGAATGCGATCAGCGGCGGCTACTCGGCGGGCTCGACGGACACGGGTTGCCCGAGCACGGTTACGGGCTCCAACGCGAATGCTACGTCGGCCAATGGTTCCAACGCGGACAACGGCTGGGGTCACGCTGCGGTCGTGCAACTGCCGGGCGCGGGCAACGTGAAGACGGGCCAATACCTGTACATGCTCGATCGCAACCCAGCCAATATCGACGTCGCGCCGCTCTATGTCATCAACCTCGGCATGTCGAGCAACAAGTTCCCGATCTGGAACACCAACAGCAGCGATCCCGGGCACAACGACATCAAGTCGATCAAGAGCACGCTCAACAACTCTCCGGGCACTGCCGGCACGGTCGATGCGGTGGTCGCGCATCAGACCTCTGGCTTGCTGAACCCAGACGGCATCATGGCGGTCTTCCCGACGGCAGCCGGCGCGGCGGCTGGGTCGGCGGTCACCGTGCTGTACGTGCAGAAGATCCTGAATGGTGACAACACGGGCGACACGGCCCTGCCGGTCGCAGAGCAATGCACCAAGGCCCCGTTCAGCGGCAAAACCAATCACGACATTTCGAACGTGCGTTTGGCGACGACGACGGATGGCATCAGCTTCACCGATCTCGGTATCGTGCAAGGCCTGAACGACCCGACGACCGTCGACTACAACGAGACGCGTTGGGTGAGCCCACGCGGCACGCTGCTCGACATCAACGGTGACGGCAGCCGCTGGGGTCTGCTCTTCTCAGGCGGCAAT
>DATHOI010001006.1:0-16358 GCA_035485095.1 Polyangiaceae bacterium
CCTCGGCACACTGACGCCGGTCACGAGCTCGCCGCGCTCGAGCACGCTTTCGATCTGAGGCTGCGAGCCGGGCAGCGTGTGGAAGTCTGCCAGCGAGATGCTGCGCTCGCCGTGCGGACCTCGCGTGTGTACGACGGCATCGAGCGCCAGCAACGCGACGCACATGTCCGATGGGTGCGCAGCGATGCATTGCTCGCTCACGCCAAGCACCGCGTGCATCCGTGAGTAACCGTCGATCGCCGCGCAGCCGGAGCCTGGTTTGCGCTTGTTGCACGCGCTGACTCCGACATCGCGAAAATAGGCGCAGCGCGTGCGCTGCAGCAGGTTGCCGCCCAAAGTCGCCATGTTTCGGATCTGAGGCGACGCGCCGGCCAACAACGCTTGCGACAGCACGGGGAAGTCTCGCAACACGGTCGGGTGCAGCGCGAGATCGCTATTTCGCACCAACGCGCCTATTTTTAGGCCGTCCGCGTTGTCCTCCAGTGTCGCCAAGGGGAGCCCGGTCACGTCCACGACCAAGTCCGGCTGCTCGACGTTCAGGCGCAACAGGTCGACCAGCAGCGTGCCGCCCGCGATGAAGCGCGCAGTTTCACTCTGGCCGCGCTCGATCGCGTCCGCTTCTGCTCCCGGTTTGGCGTAGTCGAAGGCCTTCACTGTTCGATCCTTCTGCTTCGTCAGCCTGGCAGCAGGGCCGCGCGCGCGCGTTGAATGGCCGCCACGATGTTGGTGTAGGCGCCGCAACGGCAGATGTTGCCGCTCATGTGCTCCCGGACCTCGGCGTCGCTGTGTGCGCGGTTCTCGCGCAGCAAGCCGACTGCGCTCATGATTTGGCCTGGCGTACAATAGCCGCACTGCAGCGCGTCTTCTGCGACGAAGGCGTCTTGCATCGGATGTAGAGCTTCACCTTGCGCCAAGCCTTCGATGGTGGTGACGGGCGCGTCGCCGACCATCACCGCTAGCGTCAGGCATGCGTTCACACGCCGGCCGGCGACCAGTACGGTGCAAGCTCCGCACTGGCCGTGATCGCAGCCTTTTTTGCTGCCGGTGAGCGCCAAGCGTTCGCGCAAGGCGTCGAGCAAAGAAACGCGGGGCTCGAGCTCGAGCTGATGCGGCTGGCCGTTGACGTTGAGCGTGATTTTGAGCGTTTGTGCGTTTTTTGGTGAGCCTGCGGGGGTCGGTGTTTGGTGCAGCGCGGGGCTGTGACAGCCCTCGACTGCGAGCAGCGCAAAGGCGCCCACGAGGCTCGCCAAGACCACTTCACGTCGCGACAATAAGAACGTGTCGTGCGTCGAGATCGCGGCTCGGCCGGCGACGCTGAGCGCATCGGCAAGCGCTCGCAGACCGTCGTCGGCGTCCATGGTGTGCTTTGCGATCGGGTGCCCGTCGCCGTCTGCGACCAATAGGGAGAGCTCTCGAGGGCCGCCCGGGTTTGGTCTGAGCGCACACGCTTGGCGCAGCTCCCGGACCTGACCCGTGTCGAGCTCGGCTCGGCTGCCAAAGGGCTCGACCTCATCGTCCGGTCGAAAGGTGAAGGCGCGCCCCGCTGCGACCAAAAAGAGCGCGGCGCCAAGCCCGCGCAACTCGGCTCGGATGCGGTCCAATGCGGGTGATTCTTGGAGCTCGAGGCCGGTTGCGAAGGCGACCACGATCGGTTGACCGCGATGCACGTCGATCCGCAGAGCGGTCAGCGAACGCGCCAATTGCGACTGTTGAACACGCATGCGAGTGCCTCGGCTCGAGCGACGTTTGCGCTGAGCAAAGCTCGTACCGAGGCGAATTCAGCGCATCCATTGCCGGCTGGGCCCGTTGCGAGGCGGAACTGCCGCGGCCCAAATGCCACGCCCGCGCAATCTTGCCACCTGACCACAGAGCGCTCACCGCGCGAAATCCGACGGCGATGTCGCGTAGCAGAACGACGTTGCTCACTGGCATGAACGCTGCACAGTGCGGCGCATGGCGAGAGCAATTTGGAGTGGAAGCGTGGGGTTTGGGCTCGTGCAGATCCCTGTCTCGTTGCACGCGGCCGAAGAGGTCGACGAGCTGTCCTTGACGCTGCTCGACAAGCGCGATTTTTCTCCGGTCGGCTACGAGCGAATCAACAAGAAGACCGGGAAAGAGGTGGCTTGGGCCGACACGGTGAAGGGCTACGAGTCGGCGCCGGGGAAATACGTCGTGCTGAGCGACCACGATTTCGCCGAGGCCAACCCCAAATCGACGCACCAGATCGACATCTTGGATTTCGTCGAGATGGCAGACATCGACCCGCACTACATCGACAAGCCGTACGTCTTGGTGCCCGAGAAGAACGGTAGGAAGGCCTACGCGCTGCTGCGTGAAGCGTTGAAACGCTCGGGCAGGGCCGGCGTGGCGAAGCTCGTGCTGCGCACGCGCCAACACCTGTGCGCGGTCATCCCCCATGGCAAAGCGCTGTCGCTTCTGATCTTGCGCTTCGCGGACGAGCTGCGCGCGACTGGCGATCTCGATTTACCCGAAGAGAACCTGAAGAAGCTTGGTATCACCAGCAAAGAGCTGGATATGGCCGAGAAACTGATCGCTGGGATGGAAGACAAGTGGCAGCCCGAAAGGTACCGCGATGACTACCGGAAAGACCTGCTCGCCTTGATCCACGCGCGCGCGAAGGCCGGCGAGCTGAACACGGTGTCGAAGGAACCGCGCAAGGCGGCCAAGCCGAGCAAGTCCGCCAAGATCGTGGACTTGGTTGCGCTCTTGAAGGACAGCGTGGCGAAGCCGCGCAAGGCAAACGGGCACAGCGGCAAAGCCGCGTCGCACGCTGCGCGCCCCCACCAGGCCGCAAAAAAGCGCGCCACGCCGCACAGCAAACGAAGCGAGGCGCACGCCACCACGCCGCACCGCAAGTCCGCGTGAGGCCGCTCGAGACGTTCAGCCTTACCAGTGAGGGAAGCCGATGAGCCTCGCGCGCTACCGAAAAATGCGGGATTTTGCGGCGACGAGCGAGCCCTCGGGCAAGCCGCGCGCCAAAAAAGGTCGCCGCTACGTGATCCAAAAGCACGACGCGAGTCACTTGCACTACGACTTCCGGCTGGAGCTCAACGGCGTGCTGCTCAGTTGGGCGGTGCCTAAGGGCCCGGCGCTCGACCCGAGCGTGAAGCGGCTCGCCGTTCAAACCGAAGATCACCCGGTGGAGTACGGCGGCTTCGAGGGCACGATCCCGGAAGGTGCATATGGCGGCGGCACGGTCATGGTTTGGGATCGCGGGACTTGGGAGCCCGAAGGCGATCCAGACAAGGCTTACCGAGCCGGTCGCCTTACCTTTCAGTTGCACGGCCAGAAGCTGACCGGCGGTTGGCATTTGGTACGGACCGCGCGCGGCAGTGAAAAGCAAAAGAGCTGGCTGCTCTTCAAAGCAACGGACGCCGCGGCGCGCCCCGGCGACAGCTCGTTGCTCGAGCAGCAACCGAACAGCGCGCTCACCGGTCGAGATCTGGCTGCCATCGCGGCCGGCGCGTCTGGCAAATCGGCCCATAAAAAGCCTGCCAAACGCGCCGCTCAACGCGCCCCGGCGATCGGCAAACCAGCTCCCATGCCGGCTAAGGTCGAAGTCGAGCTGGCGACGTTGGTGCGTGAACCGCCGAGTGGTGACGGCTTCATTCATGAGCTGAAGTTCGACGGCTATCGCGTGCTCGTGCGCATCGAGGCGGGGAACGTACAGTTGCTCACGCGCGGCGGCGAGGCGTGGACCGAGCGCATGCCGAGCCTCGCGCGGGCGGCGCGCGCGCTCAAGCTGGAGAGCGCAATTCTGGACGGCGAATTCGTGGCGCTCGACGAAAAGAGTGTCAGTGATTTTCAGCTCCTGCAAAATTCATTCAGTGGTAAGGCAAGCGCGCCGCTCGCCTACTATGCGTTTGATTTGCTGTACCTGAACGGCGCTGATTTGCGAGCGGTCCCACTTTTGGAGCGCAAGGCCGCGCTGCAGAAGTTACTCGAAAAGAAGCCAAAAACAGCCGAAATCTTGCGCTATAGCGAGCACGTGCAGGGCCAGGGTGCAGAATTTTTTGCGCGCGCCAAAGAGCGGGGCTTGGAAGGCATCGTGTCCAAGCGCGCGGACTCGAGCTATCGCGCGGGGCGTAGTCGAGATTGGCAGAAGAGTAAATCGAGCGCTCGCCAAGAATTCGTGATCGTGGGCCATAGCGACCCCGGTGGATCACGGACGCATTTTGGTGCGCTGTTGCTCGGGGTGCGCCAAGGTAAAGGTGTCGTGTATCGGGGTCGCGTGGGCACGGGCTTCAACGAGCGCTCGCTGAAGGAGCTCGCCGAGCGCCTGGCGCCGCTCGCGATTGCGCAACCAAAGCTTGCGAATGCGCCGCGCGGCGCCGACGCACGCGACGTCCACTGGGTGAAGCCAGTGCTCGTGGCGGAGGTTTCGTACACCGCGATCACGCATGACGGCTTACTGCGGCATCCGACGTTCAAAGGCCTGCGTGAAGACAAACCAGCGCGAGAGGTGGTCATGGAGCAACCAGTGGCGACGCGCAGCCGAACCAAGAAACCCCCAGAAAAAGCCAAGAAAAGCCCGGTTTCGGAGCTCAGCCATCCGGATCGGGTGCTGTACCCGGAGCTCGGCATCACGAAGCTTGGCTTGGCGGACTACTACGAGTTGGTGAAGGATGTGATGCTACCGCACGTCGTCAATCGCCCGCTCACCTTGCTGCGCTGTCCCGAGGGCCGCGGCAAGTCCTGCTTCTTCCAAAAGCACCCGGGTGAGACGCTTGCCGCGGGTCTGACGCGCGTGAAAGTGAAGAGCTCGGAGGGCACGAGCGAGTACGCCGCCATCGAGGACGAGCGCGGGTTGCAAGCGCTGGTGCAAATGAGCGTGCTTGAAGTGCACATTTGGGGCGCATTGGCCACGGATTCGGAGCGCCCGGATCGCCTGGTATTCGATTTGGATCCGGATGCCGAGCTGGGTTTCGATGAAGTCAGCGCTGGCGCGCGCGCCGTGCGCGCGCTGCTGGAAGAGCTCGGCTTGAAGAGCTGGCTCAAGACGACTGGCGGCAAGGGTTTGCACGTCACGGTGCCGATCGCGCCCGAACACGGGTGGGATGAAGTGAGGGCATTCTGCCAACACGTCGCTCAGGAGCTCGCGCGCCGCGAGCCCGAACGCTACGTGGCGACGATGTCGAAGGCCAAGCGCCACGGCAAGATCTTCGTCGATTACTTGCGCAACGGTCGCGGCGCCACGTTCATCGCTCCGTATTCACCGCGAGCGCGCGAAGGCGCCGGTGTTGCGATGCCCATCGAGTGGGCTGCGCTGACAGCCAAATTCAGCCCGCAACGCTTCGCTATCCAGAGTGCCGCGAAATACTTGGCGGCGCGCAAGGTAGACCCATTTTCATCCCTGCTGAAGGCGCGTCAAAAGCTGCCGAGCTTACGCTGAGCGCCCAGCAAGCCTGGCGCCTTCGCGCCACGCTTGCCGACGAAAGTCACTAACCGTGGCTCAATGCGGCGCCCGCATTTCGCGCGGCACGGCAGCGTCACTCGTGACGACGACGTCGTGCGCACGGTGTTTCTCGAAGGTGCGCTTGGCGCGCTTCTCCGTCTCGCTATTGTCGGTGTGGACAGCGAGCAGGATATTTCCGCCGCGAATCATGCCCTCGTACGTCTTGGCCTCGATCTCCGGGAGACCGAGGCCGACGAGCGCACCCGCGAGACCACCCAAGGCGGCACCGGCGGCCACGCCGCTGAGCGCAGCCATCAGCGGCCCAGCAGCGATCAGCGGGCCGACGCCTGGAATGGCGAGTGCGCCAATGCCCGCCAGGAGCCCGACCGTGCCGCCCACGACGCCGCCTGCGCTCACGCCAGCCACGGCTCCTTCGGGCGCTTTGGTGTGATGCTCGTGCGCGAAGGCCTTCGTGCCGCTCAGGTCGGGAAAAAGCACGGAAATATCCTCCGGTGGCACGCCGCTGGTCTGCAGATCGTCCACGATGTGGTTGGCCTGGATTTGCGTTTCGACGATTCCAATCACTGATCTTTTCATCTGGCCCGCCTTTAGCGTGAGACTTCGAGGAAGTTATCGACCTGCGCCTCGCCGGCAATTTTCTTGGCGGTGGCGCCGATGGTCATGCGCTCTTGGTCCGTCTTCACTGCGCCGCGCAACGTCACCTTGCCGCCGAGAGTGATGATTTTGACGTTTTTCGCCGTGAATGACAGCGAGCTGTCGCTGACCACCGCCTGTCGAATCTGCTGCGTGAGCTTGCGATCGGCTTCGCTCTTCCCTTGGTCCATGGGCGTGAGCGTGGTGCCGCTGCGATCTCGGACGTTCACCCGAGAGTTATCTGCCTCGTACGTCGCGGAGGGCGGGGCCTGCGTGGGGAGCGCTGCCGCGTTGCCGGTGGCGGGGTAAACGTAGCCGTTCGTTGCGTCGCTCTCGGTCGCTCGGCTCGGCGCCCCCATGTTCGTCGTGTCTGGGGTCGTCGCGGGAGCTTGCGGAGCGCGCTTTGTGGTTCGGGCGCGTGCATCGGCTGGCGCTGCAGCGACTCCATCCGAGCTCGCCGGCGCGAAGCTCGGTCCGCTGCTCGGCGTCTCCGTCGCGGCTTGCACCGAATTCGACGACGCTACTGGGGCCGAATTGTGCGCCGCGCACGCCGCCAGCGCGCCGGCGATCAGTACTGAAAAATGCCTCATTGGTGCTGCCTTTCGAGATGTTGCTACGCCAGCTATCCAGCAATATTCGGACCAGGGCGGCCCGCGGCACTCCCTGGCAACTACGCGGCTCTGAAGCTTTCTGCGCTGCGAAGCGGTCGGAAGAAGGCGCGCAAATCCTGTGCGAGCAGCTCGGGCTCCTCGAGCGCGGCGAAGTGGCCGCCGCGCGGCAGCAGCGTATAGCGCTGCACGTTGTAGAACCGCTCGGCCCACTCGCGCGGAGGCTGCGAGGGATCTCGCGGGAAGATCGCGAGGCCGGTTGGCACCTTGGACGAGCCGACCCAACCCTTGGCCGTTTCGAGGATCCAGCGCAACGCGCCCGCGTGCGTGAAGTCGTAGTAGGGCAGAAACGCCGAACCGATCGTGCCGGTCACCCAGTAGATCATGATATTCGTCAGCAGCTCGTCCATGCTGAAGCGCGCTTCGACATCGCCGCCGCAGTCGCTCAGCGATTGGAATTTCTCGACCAGCCATGCGGCGAGCCCGATTGGTGAATCCATCAAGCCCTGAGCGAGCGTCTGCGGGCGCGTCCCTTGAATCATCGCGTAGGCGCCCTCTTTCAGCATGAACTCGCTCGTGCGCACCAAGCATTGCTCTTCAGCCGGGCTCAGATCCTTCGGCTTCTGGAACGTGTGCCAAAAGGGCACGTCCGTCAGGTGAATGCCGATCACGGAACGGTCGTGGCTGCGCGCCAGGTGCTCGGTGACCGTGCTTCCCCAGTCTCCACCGTGCGCGCCGAAGCGCTCATAGCGAAGCACGTCGGTCATCAGCTTGTGCCACAGATCTCCAATCTGGAAGGTGAAGCCGTCGCGCTCCGGTGCTTGCGAAAAGCCGTAACCCGGCATGCTCGGGACGACGACGTCGAATGAATCTGCAGCATCCCCGCCGTGCGCCGCGGGATCGGTGAGCAGCGGAATCAGCTTCGAGAAGCGCAGAAATGAGTCGGGGTAGCCATGCGTGAGGATGAGCGGCAAGGGCGCTCTGCCGCGCCCACGCTCGTGGATGAAATGGATCTCGAGCCCTGCGACGGGCGCGCGAAACTGGGCAAAGCGGTTGATAGCGGCTTCCTGCGCTCGCCAATCGAACCCCGTTTGCCAGTGCTGCACCAAGCGCCGCAAAAACGCCGGGCTCGTGCCCGAGCCCCAGTCTGCGGCTTCCGGCGCCTCGGGCAGGCGCGCGCTCGCCAAGCGCCCTCGCAGATCGGCGAGGACGGCATCCGAAATCTTCACTTCGAAGGGTTGGACGGACATGTTTCTCTCCTCGGTCTCGTGCGGACTATGCGGCCAGGTCTCGGAAGAACGCCGTTACGTCGTTTGCATACAGCGCCGGCTCCTCGAGCGCGGTGAAGTGGCTGCCGCGCGGCATCTCCGTCCAGCGCTGCACGTTCAACGTGCGCTCGGCGAGCTCGCGCGGCGGGACCCCGCCCAGGTCCTTGGGGAACAACGCGAGCCCGACGGGCAAGTCGACGTGGTCGGAGATCGTGAGCGAGGGCGACAGCGTGTCGGCGCGGTACGTCTCGATCGAAGTGCCGATGGTGCCGGTCACCCAGTAGATCATGATGTTCGTGAGCAGCTCGTCCTTGCTGAAGCTTTCTTCGAGCTGACCGCGGTTGTCTGACCAAGAATGGAAGCGATCCAAGATCCACGCGGCCAGACCAGAGGGCGAATCAGTCAACGCCGGAGCGAGGCTGTGCGGCGTGCTCGACTGCACCATCGCGTAAGCGCCGTCCGCCATGAAGGCCTTTTTACTGGCCTCGAGGTACTTCTGTTCCGTCTTCGAGCACGTTTTTGGATCGAGGTTGGTCACGTGCCAGCCAAGGTCCGTCAGGTGAATTCCGACGACGGACTCCGGGTGCTCGATCGCGAGGATCTGCGCCAGCGCGCCGCCGCCGTCCCCGCCGGCTACCGCGAACCTTCGATAGCCGAGCACCTCGGTCATCAAACGCCAGAGCAGTTGAGCGCTCTGGCGATTCGGCTGCTCCGCGGAGCGGTGTCGCAACGGTCCAGTAAAGCCGAAGCCGGGCAGTGACGGCACGACGACGTCGAATGCGTCGCGTGGGTCGCCGCCGATGTTGCCTGGTGCCGTGAATTTCGAAACGACCTTGTAGTAACGATAAAAGGAGTCAGGCCACCCATGAAGCAGCAAGAGCGGCAAGCGCGCGTGCCCGAGCGCCTGCTCGTGGATGAAATGAATTCGCGAGCCCCCGAGCTCTGCCGTGAATTGTGAAAACTGATTGAGGGCGGCCTCCGCTGTGCGCCAGTCGAATTGGTCTTGCCAATAGGAGAGAAACTCCTTCACGTACGCCGGACTCGTGCCCAAATCCCAGGTGTCGTCGCGCGGTCCGCCTGCCCAGCGCGTACGGCGAAGCCTGCGCTCGAGGTCGTCCAGCACTGCTTGGTCCACGTTGATCAGAAATGGCTCTGCTTTCACGGCGGCTCTCCCTTCGTCTTTGCGTGTGCGCGTTCCGAGAGCTCAAAGGTAGCGCCAAGACGACGAGTTTCATGTGACTTGTTTCATTGCGATTCACCGCCAGCACGCGCGGCTTTTTTGCACCACACGCGGAGCGCGGCGCTCTTGCGAGCAACATGCGACCGTCTCTTTTACGTGGCGAAATTGCGAATGTCCGCCATGTGCGGCTAGTCCGCGACTCGAGGCCCGCTCGGACATAGACTCTACTGGTTGAGTGGTTGTGTGGTCGAGTTCGCGAGGATTTCGCGTTCAATCGGATCACAGTCTGACTTGGGTTGACCAAGGCAAGACGACAAGGAGAGCAACATGAAGTACCTAACGATATTGATGGTCGGTTCATTGCTCACGGCGTGCGGCGGCCGCAACAAGGGCCCGAGCTACTTTGCACAAGGCCAGCGCATCACCGAGCTCGCGCGGAACGGCAACCCAGCCTGGGTGGAGCACTCTAGACTCAGTGCAGTGCCGACTCAGGCGCCACAGCCGACTCAGGCGCCCCAACGGACGCTCGCGGGGCGAAAAGGTGACGGCCACCTCTAACATCGATTTCTCCGGCGGCGTGCGAGACACGTGATCGGCCTCAAATTGAGCGTTGGTCGGGCCCGCGGAAGCGAGACAAAATGTCCGAGGGCGCATTGCCTTTTGCGTGCTGGGAGGCCGCAAAAGCGCTAGCGCGGCCCAGAAAAAACTTCGGCGGGGCACGTATCCTTTCGCCCGTGGTCTACGTTCTTCCGGCATGAGCCCTCCGAATGAGCTGCCGCGCTCAGTCCAGACGTCGTGGCACGGTTTCCTCGGCATTCTCGAGCCGCTGCGGCCCGATCTGTACCGTTACTGTCGCCACCTCGCGCGAAGCCCATGGGACGCCGAGGACCTCGCGCAGGACACCCTCGCGCGTGCCTTCGTCACGCTCGGACAGATGGGCGCTGAGCCAGCGAACCCACGGGCCTGGCTGTTTCGCGTCGCGTCGAATCTGTGGATCGATCGCGTGCGCCGTCAGCGCCGCGAGGAAGCCCTCGTCACGGACGTCCGAGCCGCGAGCGAGGCAAGCGATCCGCAGGGTACGCGAGAGGCGGCGGGCACCTTGCTCGGTCAGCTCTCGCCGCAAGAGCGGGCCACGGTCGTGCTCAAGGACGTGCTCGATCTTTCTCTCGAGGAGATCGCTGAGGCCTTGTCCACGACGGTCGGAGCCGTCAAAACGGCGCTCCACCGCGCGCGGGGTAAGCTCGTGGAGCCAGCGCCGAACGAGCCGCGCGCGCCCGCGCCAGCGGTGCTCGACGCCTTCTGCGCCGCGTTCAATGCTGGCGACATCGACCGGGTGACGGCGCTGCTCCTCGACACAGCAAGCGTCGAGGTCGTCGGCGCGACCACGCAGTACGGTCCGGAAGCGGCGCGTCGAACGGTGCTTCACGGCATGCTCTTTGGCGTATCCGTGATGGCCAACGCCGAGGCGCACGGCTTCGACGCACGCCTCTTCGAGGGCGTGATCCCGAGCCCGCCCCGCGTCGAGGCGCGCGCGCACCGCGGGGGCTGGGTGCTCCTCCATTGGTACGCACACCAGGGCGGCGAAGCGGTCCGCGCGCTCACCCGTGTCCAGGCCGATGGAGATCGCATCGCTCAGCTGCAGAACTACTTCTACAACCCCGAGCTCATCGCCGAGGTGTGCGAAGAGCTCGGGCTGCCGTCGCGCAGCAATGGCCGCCTCTGGTGCAGCCCGAACCGTTGACCCCTGTCCGAATATTGGAGGATCCCATGTCACTGACGCTCTATTATCATCCGCTGTCGTCGTACTGTATGAAAGCCCTCGTTGGCCTGTACGAGCTCGACATCCCATTCGCGAAGCGACTCGTCGATCTCGCGGACGAGGCCGACCGCGCTCGGTTCCTGCAAGTGTGGCCCATGGGAAAGTTCCCCGTCTTGCGTGACGAGGCGCGCGGGGTCACCGTCGCGGAGTCGAGTATCATCCTCGAGTACATCGACGAGCGCTCCGCGCCGGGCGCACGGCTCGTACCGCCTGATCGCGACGAAGCCCGTGAGTGCCGATTTCGCGATCGCTTCTTCGATCTCTACGTCAACGCCCAGATGGGCAAGATCGTGACGGACAAGTTGCGTCCCGAGCTCGAGCGAGACTCATTCGGCGTCGCGCAAGCAAAAGCGCAGCTCGAGCAGGCCTACGACATCGCAGATGAATGGCTGCGCGCCGGGCCGTGGGCAGTAGGCAATGCGTTCACGATGGCCGATTGCGCGGCAGCCCCCGCGCTGTTTTACGCGAGGCAAGTCCTGCCCTTCGGCGATGCACACCAGCACCTCAGCGCTTACTTCTCTCGGCTCGCGGAGCGACCGTCCTTCGCGCGCGTCGTCGCTGAAGCGAAGCCGTACGCGTCGATGTTCCCCGGTTGAGGAACCAACTAGAGCGGACGCGCTCTTGCTCTGTTCGGCCTTGCGTCTCATCCCGACCGCGGTGAAGGCGCTTTACGAACTAGCTCGAGATCCGTGCACCAGCACCGCAATTCTCTTTGCTGACATAAGATGACGGGAGGCAGAGGGATCGAGCAACAGCCACACGATCCGCCACGACGATCGCACCAAGTGAGGCCCTGCTTGATCTCCAAATCTACACTCAAAACTATGTTGGCATTGGCCGCGCTCGGCGCGCTCTCGGGCTGCGGTAGCGCTAGTCAGAGCCCTTCTACCGATCAAGCGAGCGCAGGAACTGGTTCCACGGGCGTCGCCGGAGACGGCGCAGGGTCTGCTTGTCCGGCGGGAGAGGCGCAATGCGGGAGCGCCTGTGTCGATCTTATGTCGAGTTCCCAGAGCTGCGGTACGTGCGGTAACGCGTGCGACAACGGGCGCCTCTGTCTCAACGGAAGCTGCGCCTGTCAGGGTGGTCTGACGGCGTGCAGCGCCACCTGCACCGACACACAATCGGACGGCAGCAACTGCGGCACGTGCGGCAACGCCTGCTCCGCGGGCTTGGTGTGCTCCGCCGGCTCGTGTGCCTCGTCGTGCAGCGCGGGCCAAACGCAGTGCGGCTCGAGCTGTGTCGATCTAACGAGCAACGGTCAGAACTGCGGTCAGTGTGGCACCACCTGCAGCGGCGCAGAAGTCTGCTCCGCTGGTAGCTGTAAGTGTCCCGGCTCGCAGAGCTCGTGCAGCGGGGCCTGCACGGACACGCAGAGCGACGGCAGCAATTGTGGCAGCTGCGGTCATCAATGCGGCGGCGGACAGACCTGCTCTTCTGGCACTTGCATGGGCGGCGCTGGCGGTAGCGGTGGCGCGAGCGGTGCCGGTGCAGGCGGCACAAGTGCGGGCGGCACAAGTGCAGGCGGTACTGGCGCAGGCGGTAAAGGTGCCGGGGGCGCGGCAGGCAGCGGTGCGGGCGGCAAGGGTGCTGGCGGTGCGGGCGCAGGCGGTGCAGGCGCAGGCGGTGCAGGCGCAGGCGGCGCATCGAGCACTGGCGGCGCGGGTGCTGGCGGCGCATCGAGCACTGGCACTTGCGGCCAGGGCGACGCCAATTTGCCTGCCGAACCCACGATCCCGCCCGCGTGCACGACGCTGCAAGGGACGCAGGCCGTGAGCGCCACGGGTGTGCCGAGCGAAACCAAGCTCGACACGCAAACGATTCAAAACGCCCTGAACGGCTGTGGCTCGGGCAAGGCCGTGCGACTCGTGACGAACGGTTCGAACAACGCGTTCATCACCGGGCCGATCACCATTCCGACGGGCGTGGGCCTGTGGGTAGACGCGGGAGCGACGCTGTACGGCACCCGCAATCCATCGGTATACAACGGCGCCGCTTCGCTGATCGCCGCCAAGGGCTCGAACTCTGGGATCTACGGGGACGGCGTGATCGACGGCCAAGGTGGCGAGCCGAAGATCGGCTCGACCTCGTCCTTCTGGGATGACAACGGCGGCGGCGGCTCGAGCCCGGCACTGATTCAAGTCTCGGGCGCGACGAACTTCACGATCTACCGCATCACGCTGCACAACGCGCCGATGTTTCACGTCAAGATGAATGCCAACGGTTTCGTCGCCTGGGGCGTCACGATCAAGACGCCGTCGAAATCGACGAACAGTGCCGGCACGGCGCTCAGCTACACCAGCGCGCACAACACGGACGGCATCGATCCGGGCGAGGCGGCGAGCAACGGCTACATCGTGTGCAACAAGATCTCCACCGGTGACGATCACATCGCGATCAAGGGCTCGAGTTCGACCGGCGTCACGAATCTCACCATCGCTCACAACCATTTCGAGGCTGGCCATGGCATGTCCATCGGCAGCGAATTCACGGGCGGCGTGTCGAGCATCAAGGTCTACGACCTGTCAGTCGACCAGATCGGGACGGGCACCAGCGGCGGCAGCTCCAACGGCATTCGCATCAAGAGTGATTCGAGCCGTGGCGGTCTCGTCAATAACGTGACCTACAGCGACGTGTGCATGCGCGGCGTGTCGAACGCGATCTTGCTGACACCGTTCTATTCGACGGCCACGGGCAACGACATCCCGCAATTCACGAACATCAAGCTGCAAGACATCCACGTCTTGACCGGCGGGAACACCCCGAAAATCACCCTCGACGGCTACGACAGCTCTCACCTGAACAGCGTGACGCTCGACAACGTGATCGTCGACAGCGTCTCGACATCCAACGTGACGGCGTCCTATACGAAGGTGACGCTCGGTCCCGGCAACGTGAACTTCACGCCTAGCGGCACCGGCGTGACCGTGACCAACTCCATCTCCGGCAGCTCGACGCCGAACCCCTGCACGAACAAGTGGGTGACGTTCTGACGCCTACCTGAGCGGCGCAGCCTACGCTGGCGACAACGCGCCTCGGCCATTGGGGTCGAGGCGCGTAAGAGTCGCTGCCCACGAGATCTGATGTTTAAGTTTAAACTCAATGCCGTTCGGTTAAGGACCGAGACCACAATATGGACCCCATCGCTCACGCTGCCCCCACAACATATCGTAGGGTTCGCCGCTTAAGTGAACGGCATTGAGTTTAAACTTCAGATCTGAAAACGAACTGTCGCCTGAATCATCGAGCGTCGGTTCAGAAGCGAATGGCGCAGCCGACGCCGACGGCCACTACCGAGGAGTCTGTTCGCTACTTGCCGCCGCACGTGCACTTGTATGAGCTCATCTGGTCGCTGATCGGCGCGGGAACGCTCTCGCTGGTTTCCGTGAAGCTCGTCGCCTGTCCGCCGTAGTTGCTATCCGGATACGCTGTAACCGTGCACCCGGCAGTGACCGCGACCGAGGACATCTTGTCATTGAACGCCGCTGGGACCGTCGGGCTGTTGTCTGCGGGGCCCATCGAGACGAGGGTGCCACCCTTCAACTGCGCGTCTTCGTAGAAGGTCGCGCAAACCGTGGGCGCGGGAGGAGCCGCCGGCGTAGCGGGCGCGGCGCCGCCACTCGAGCCACCAGCGCAGCCGATGAGCACAGACGAGACGACGGCTGCGCTAAGAACATATTCTTTGATGAAGCGTTGCATCGAGCGTTTCTCCGATTCTGTTTCCCAAATAAAGACCAGATCCGTTGGATACAAGCACACTTTCCTGGTTTGGCGGAAGCCGGCTGGGCGCCGTTTCGAATCAGTTGGGGCTGAGCGCGGCTATTGGGAGCGCAGGGGTTAGGGGGGTAAGCTGCCGCGATGAAAACGTGCGAGTACGCGGGCGGAGTGTTTCCGGAGCTGCGTTCGCACCCGTGGCTCGAGAGCGCGACGGACCTTGCGGCGCACTATTACGACTTTACCGCTTCGCCGCAGTTGATTCGAAGCGCGCTCGAGGACTTCGTGCCTTGGGGTCGCTATGGCGCCATCGAGACGTTTTACGCCCTGCTGGAGCGACTCAATCACGCGCGCAGCGCGTTCGAGACGAATGATTGCGAGTTCACCGGTCCGCAGGGCAACGCGGAGCCGGAGATCCCGAAGGCCTTCGGCTGTTCCGGTCGCTTGATGCTGCTCTTTCGCTCGCTCGAGCAGAACACGGTCGAAGCGTCGCTGGCCTCTTTGAAACATGCCCTTCACTCAAGCCTCGCTGCGCTCGACGAAGCGTTCCTCTGGGGCCTAGTGGGCACGACGCTGGTTCCAACTCGCTACTTGGCGTTGCCCGAAATTGACGGTCAGCAGCTCGGCAACCAGCTGATGATTTCCTTCTGGGCCTGGGGCGACTCCGAAGCCGACACCATGCTGAACTTGGGGCGGCTATTTACCAATCTGTCCCGCGCTCTGCGCAACGTCAGCGTGCGCGCGGCCGACTGAAAGCCCAGGCCAAGTGTGGGATCCACGCCACAGCGGAGGTCGATCCTGGGCTATATTTCGAGGTGACGGAAAATGGCCTCGTCGCACCGCATCTGGATCTACCTTCGTGAAGGCGCAGTGGTTCGCTACCTGCTGCTCGCCTCCAGTGCGTTACTACTCGCCGCGATCGTCAACTTTACAACCCGAGGGCCGCACCGAGACTTGCTCTTGTTCATTGCGGTCGTCCTCCCGGGCGCTATCGCGATTCTTGGCTCCACTGTCTTGAGTGATCGGATCGATTCGCGTCTCGAAAGTCTGCTTGGCCGAAACGTGCGTCAATTCGAAATCGTGTCCTTCGATTTCCCGGAGTACCGTTTCGTCGACGCCTTCAGCGCGATCGAACGCGAAGTTGGTACCGAGCGGACGACTGTCCTTGACTCGCAACACACCGAAGAGCTCACCGCGCGCTTCAGTTCTCGGTGGAGGCTGGTCGCAGCAAAAACGCCCGGTTTCACCGATGACCGGCGATTTCAGCGCTGCTCTTGCAGAGATTCGCGCGTTCGACAGCAAGTCGACGAGGGCCATCACTGGGTTTCGCGTCGACCAATCTTGACGCCGGGAGCTCTGCGCGAACGTCAGCGTGCGCGTCGAGCGCTGCCTAAGATGAGGAGGTCGCTCACCGTTCCGAAATCGCGATCGTGGGTGACGAGGGCGGAACAGCCCTCCTCGAGCGCGACCGCGAGCTGCAATGCACCCGGCAGCTTCAGCGCATGACGTAGTCGAAGGCGGGCCGCGAGCACGGCGATGTCAGCGTCGATGTCGCGAATATCCCAACCTGGATTTTGAGTGATGGTCCGCCGATATCGTTCGACCAGCGCCTCCCTGCCTGCTTTCAGCGGACCGGAGACCACCTCCGCGATCGTGATCGGCGTCACCAACGCCCGGATTCGACCGCTGTCCACCGCCTCGA
>DATHOI010001007.1:0-5493 GCA_035485095.1 Polyangiaceae bacterium
CGGCACGACGACCGCGGGCGGCGCAGAGACGACAACCGGAGCGGGGGCCGGCGCGGCGGCCATGGGCGCAATCGGCGCAAATGCCGCACGCGCTGCACGTGGCCGCGCGGCGTTGCGCTGCACACGAGCCAGCAATTCTTCGAGTCGAGTTACGTCTTGGTTCACGCGACACCTCGCGAAGCACTCACCAGCCGAGTCAACACGTCACCCCAGGCCACGCCCGAAGCCAACCAACCGAGCGCCAGCTCCGCCCCTGCGTGGCCCGTGATCAGAAAGCGCACCTGGTCGGCGTCGCGCACCAGCTTGGTCGCCACCACGTCACGTCCGAACGTGCGCTGCGCGGCGCCCTCGAGAACCGAGCCGAGGAGTAGATCACCAGCGCCGCCGAGCGGCGAGTGCGTGAACGACAACACCAACGCCGTACCCCAGCGCTCCAGACCGAGCGAACCGAGCCCCATCAGTGCGAGCTCGCCGCCCAAGTGCTCGACGACCGCTTCCAATGAAGCTTGGCCGGTATCACCGAGGCGACCGAGAAGAGCGCGACCGGCTTCCGTGCCGAGACGGCGACCGAAGTCGCGAACCGCGTCTTCACTCGCGCCATGACACAGGGCGAGCAGCGCGTCGATCGGGACGACTAGGCGCTCCCCCGCGTTCGCCATGCGGATTTGGCCGCGGCCGAGATCAAACTCAAGGGCATACGAGGGATCAAAGCGCGTGCTCATCATGGCTCGATTCGGGCGCTCGGCCCGCAACGCAAGAGTATAGGGCGGTTCGGGTAAATCCTGTCAATTCTCGTGGGCTTCTCGGCCAACGGGCGGCGCTTTAACGGCTAGTGCGCCCACATCGGCCGTCGCCGTCCGAGCCCAGAGCGCGACGCGGCGCGGTGCACCCGTGACCGGCCGATCCAGGTTAAAGTCCGCGCCCGCAATGCGCATCGGAACCTGGTTTGGCGTCGCCGTCGCCTGCGGGTTCAGCGCCGCGACTGCGACCGCGGGGACCGCGCGGCGCGATCCACCCCTGCTCTTTGGTGCAGGGCCGCATCAGATCCGGCCGCCTGTCGCGCTCGACCCGGACTTGCCGACGGGCTCGCCGTTCGCCGCCGCGCTCGAACGTCCGCGCGGTTCGAGCGCAGCGTGCTCGGCACGCTTGCCAGTATGCGTACAGCGCGGACCCGGCATCTCTGGAGAGCAGGCACTCGCCGCGCTGCAGTCGCTCGAGCTCGCCTACGAGCGAGTCGTACAGGCACTCGCGTTGCCCGCGCCACTTTCCGACGGCGGACAAGGCGGCAGTGACGCGCTCGATTGGTACCTCGACTCGCAGCAAAGCGAGTTGCTCGTGGAACGCGACGCGGTGCGATTGAGCGCGCTCGATAGCGCCGCCGCGTTTTGTGTGGGCGGCGCCACGGACCCGCTCTTGATGGAGCGCGACGCGACCCTATGCGTTGGCCAGGCTGTGGCAAAGCGGCTAGACCCAGCCGAGACCCCCGCGATGCAACGCGCCTTTGCCACCGAGCTGTGGTGGATCACCGGGCGCACCACGTCGCTCGATGTGCAAGAGATCGATGACGCGCAAGCTCATCCGGAGCGCGCGGTCGCTGGGCGCTCCGCACAACCGAACGCCGCAGCGACGCTATTGCTCGACTTCTTGGAGCAAGCGCGATCATCCGAGGACAGCGCCGGTTTGATCGGCTCCTTGTTCTCGGCAAGCGTCGGCTCGAAGACGATCGGCGCGTTCGAATGGAACAACGAACCCGACGTGTTCGACGTGCTCCGCCACAGCCTCGACGAAGACACGATGAAGATGGCGTCACTGCTCGGTGATTACGCCGTTTCCCGGGCATTTCTGGGTGATCGTGATGACGGAGCGCACCCGCCCTACGAGGCGTGGGCCGGCGCCTTCGGGCGCGCGCGCTACGATTGGGTGCTGCCCTTCTCTTCCTTGCCACGCCGAGTCCGCGCGTCACGGCCGCTCGAGCCGACCGGCATCGAGCTAATTTGGATCGATCTCGACGAGGTGCCGCTCGGCACGTCGCTGGGCTTCGAGGCCGAGTGGGAGGCACCGGTCGCCTTCAAGTGGCGCCTGCTCAGCCTGGACGATCAGGGGCGTGAGATCGCGCGCGTCGACGTGCCGTTTCAAGAACGCGGGCGTTCGTCGGAGGGGCGCGTGGTCAATCTGCTCAACGTGCGCGCGGTGCTTGCGATCGGCATCAACGTGGGCGGGGTAGATCTGGCGCATCCATTCGATCCGGACTTGGATCCGTTCGAGCCACAGTCCTGCACCGCCTATTTCGCAAGCATGTGACGACGCCGACGGAGGACGAGGACGAGTCCCAACGCAAGTGCGGAAGCCCATGCTGCCCTGGAGGCCGGATTCATAGAGCCGAGCGCGCAGCCACCGCGCGTAGACGCGCCGTCGTTTGCGACCCAGCGATCGACCGCGATCGGTACGTCTTGCGCCACGATCGGTTGATCGTCGAACAGAACCGCGAGGTGCAAGCTGCTGCCGCCGCTGCCTGCTGGCGCGCTCACTGTAAAGCCGTAAAACCCAGCTGCGACGCGAGTCAGATTTTCGCTGACGATCGCCGGGGTTGCCACCAAACGCAGACGCGTGTCGTCGAACCCGTCGGCGATCTCCCCGGCGTCGTCACGCAGCTCGACGAAGCCGACGAAGGGCCAATTCGGGTCGGGGTGCGCGTACGACTCGGAGAGCGCCAACCAGCTCTTGCTTCCGGGAATGCGCAACGCCGGGGAAGCGCCTGCGGTCGCGACACTGAGCGCGCCTTCGAGATCGAGCGCGCCCGGACCAATCTGTCGTTCGTCCAAGACTAGGCCCTGCAAGGGCCGCGCGCCGGCTTGCAGAAGCGCGCGCACCGAGTCCTGGGTGAGCGTGGGATCGCGTTCGAACAAAAGCGCGATCGCCCCCGCCACGATCGGCGCCGACATCGACGTGCCGCTGGTGATCGCGTGCGTATTGTCGACGACGAAGCATTCCTCCATACCCGGGCAGCGCCCCGCGCTCGCAAACAAGCCGACGCCATCGTTTTGTCGCGGGTCCGCCACCGGTGCCATCGCGCCTGCGACGGATACACCCGGAGCCACGATATCCGGCTTGAGCGCGCCGAGTGCATTCGGCCCACCCGAGCTGAAGTAGGCGATGGTATCGAGCGGCGCATTGCTGAGAGCACCCAACTCAGGCATGTCGATCGGCGTACCGAACACATCGACCCAGCTCGTGCGATTCAACGTCGCTCCCACGCCAATCAACTCCGAAGCGCTGGCTGGGACGTTGATCGTGCCCTCCTTCAGCGCGCTCGGGAAAAGCGCGCCTAAGTTGAGCTCGGCGTCCAAGTCCCCCGTGCCTTGCACCCAAAGCTCGGCGGTACCGTGGCCCTCGAGGTGGATCTTGAAGTCGGTGTCAGTCGACCATTGTCCACTGATGATGACCACCGCGCCGTTGCGCCCGGGACTGAAGCTCGTCGTCGATGCGTCGGCGCCTTCAGTGCTCTCCGTGCCGTTGAAGATCGTGGCCGACACGTTCCCTTGCGTGTACGTGGTCGCCTGACCGACGTTCAATTGCGGCACCCACGAGCCGCCATTGACGTCTAACCCGACCGTTACGTCGTCACTCGGACGAAATCCGATCCAGACGTATGCCGCGCCAGTCACTTGGTTGCCGCCACCCATCGCCGCGGGCGTGAGCAGCGGCACGAGCGATACGGAATCACGAGGGACGTGCACTTCAGTGTGTACGCCGAAGGGCTCGGGGTAAGGTGAAGGGAGCCCCTCGTAGAGTCCGGCACTGTTGCCGGCCGCGACCACGATCGCCCGTCCGGGAAAGTCCGGGCCAAGCATGCCCGACAGCTCGCTCTCCAGCGCCGAGCTGCCGTCGTGCCCGCCGAAATCACTGCCCAAGCTCAAGTTCACGACCGCAGGCATGCCCAAATCCGCGGCGCGATCGAAGACGAATTTTACGGCGCGCAGCACGTCGGCATCGTCGATCGAACCGTCGTCCTGCGCCACGCGTGCGACGACGTACGTGGCCTCGGGCGCCATGCCGATGTACGTCGGCACTTTGCTGGACAAACCGTTGCCCGCAGCGAGCGACGCCACGTGTGTGCCATGGCCAAAGACGTCCGTCGGCTCGTCACCCGAAATACCGTTGCCGAGCAGCGCATCGAGATCGCTTCCGGCGTACACGGCACAGCCGGACCCCGTGTTGCAACCATAAGCCGACTCGAGATCGGCATGCAGACCGGCCGCGGGCAGTGTCACGTCGAGCAACCAGGCCACACGTGTCTTGTGGTCTGCAGTCTGCAGATCGCCGTGCGAGAGATCGACGCCTGTGTCGACGATGCCCACCACGACACCTTGACCCGAGGTTTGCGTCTCCTGACGCACGGCCGCGGCATGCACCCAGCCATCGACCTTGTCGAGCAGCGTATGTCGCGGCGGCGACCAATCGAAAGACCAGTCCGGGTGCGCCTGTCCGAGCGCGGCAATGCGCGCCGGGTCGAGCTCACCCAGCGCAAAACGCCCGAGCGACGTGAGCTCGGGCGCGCTGATGCCACCCGACGGCGCGCGCACGATGACGGGCACCGTGCCCACCCGCCCTCGCGCAAACCCGCTGGGAAAGGCGCTCGGCAGGGCGACCGAACGCGACACCGCGGTGCTCCCGAGAGCGCGACCAAACGCGCCCAGATCGACTTGCGCAAATGCATGAGCGCTGCCCAGCGAACAGCCGAGCAACGCGGGCCAAGCGAGAGCGAAACGCGACCTCTTCATGAGAGCTCAAACCGGCGGCACGAGGTGCCGACGATTGACGCGCGTGCGACGCTTGGTTTGCAATTGCGCGAAGCGCTGTGCGAGCTCAGCGCGAACGTTCGCATAGGGCACGATACCGTCGATCACGAGCTCACTGGCGAGCTTCTCCAAGTCGACATCGGCGCGATATTCGTCGCGCATCTTGGCCACGAATGCGTCCCGCTCCGGGCCGGCTGGGATTTCCTGGATCTTGTTGAAGTACACGGCGTTCACCGCTGCTTGCGGCCCCATCACGGCGATCGATGCACTGGGCAAAGCCAAACAAGCGTCTGGGTCGAATGCGGGTCCACACATCGCATACAGCCCTGCGCCGTAGGCCTTTCGCACGATCAAGCTGATCTTCGGTACCGTCGCTTCACTCACGGCCGCGATCATCTTGGCGCCCGCGCGGATGATGCCCTGGCGCTCCACTTTCGTCCCGATCATGAAGCCGGGCACGTCCGCCAGAAACAGGAGCGGGACGTTGAACGCGTCGCACAACCAAATGAAACGCGCCGCCTTGTCGGCGCTGTCCACGAACAGCACGCCGCCGAGTTGTTTCGGCTGATTGGCGACGATGCCCACTGTACGACCGTCGATGCGCGCGAACGCGGTGATGAGTTCCTTGGCAAAGCGTGCCTTGATCTCGAGCAAGCTGCCGTCGTCTACGATGTGCTCGATCACGAGCCGCATG
>DATHOI010001008.1:0-2402 GCA_035485095.1 Polyangiaceae bacterium
CGTCGAGCACTTTGGTCTAATTGGCCTGATCGATCGCTTCGTCCTCGAAAGAGCGGTGCAGGAGCTGTGCACGGATCCCGTGGTGAGGCTCGGTTTCAACGTGTCGGGGCTGACCGCTTGCGATCGGCCGTGGCTGCGTACCCTGAGTTCCCGATTGCACGACCGGCCCGATCTCGCCGGGCGCATGATCGTCGAAATCACCGAGACCGCGGCGCTCGACGACATCGATGAGACCGCGCGGTTCGTCGATACTCTGCGCGACGCGGGCTGCCGTGTCGCGCTCGACGATTTCGGCGCCGGACATACGTCGCTGCGACACCTGCAAAGCTTGGCTGTGGACACGGTCAAGATTGACGGCTCTTTTATCCGAAATCTCGCGGACAGCCCCGAAAATCGGGTCTTTCTGCGTCACCTGCTCGGCCTCACCAAGGGTTTCGGGCTGAGCACGATTGCCGAGTGCGTTGAAAACGCCGCGGACGAGGCCCTGCTGCGCGCCGAGGGGATCGGCTACTTGCAAGGCTATCACATCGGCGCGCCGACCACCGAACGCCCGTGGCTCGGGACCCTGGCCGCGGAAACCGGCTGAAAAAGCCGCTATGCGGCCTCGGATCGAGCGGCGTGGTCGGCGAGAACCTGAGCAATCACCAGCGAAACTCGCCGAGCAGTCGGGATGTGCAGGAATTCGTTGGGGCCGTGCGCATTGGAATGGGGTCCGAGCACACCGGTCACGACAAACTGCGCCTGTGGGAATTTGTCGCCGAGCATCGCCATGAACGGGATGCTGCCGCCTTCTCCCATGTAAGCGGGCGGTGCTCCGAAGGCGAGCTGGGAGCTGCGCGCGAGAGACTGCTCGAGCCAAGGTGACAAAGAGGGGGCGTTCCAGCCGGGGGCGCTCGACTCGACCTCGAACTTCACTCCCGCTCCGTAAGGCGGGCTTTTCTCGAGCAGTGCGCGAAGCGCTGCGCCGGCCGCCGCCGCATCGAGTGTCGGCGGCAGGCGCAGGCTCAGCTTCGCGGTCGTATAAGGCAAAAGCACGTTGCCCGCATCGGCCGGCTTCGGGAGGCCTTCGATACCGATCACCGCCAATTGCGGGCGCCAAGTCCGATTGAGCACCAGTTCGGTCAAATCCTCAGTGACCGGAGACGTACCGGCCGGGAACGGAAACTTGGTGTAAACAGCACTCCCCAGCGCCGCTGAGGCACGACGAGCTTGCGCCACCCGATCGGGCGGGATCTGAGCATAGAGCTCAGCCGGGCGTATCTCCCCCGTGTCCTCGTCCTCGAGACGCGACAGAAGGAGACGCAACACCCGAAAGCTCGACGGAACGACGCCTGAGGCATCGCCCGAATGGACCCCTTCCTCGAGCACCCTCACCGTCAGGGTTCCGGAGGCCAGACCGCGCAGCGAGGTAGTCAGCCACAGCTGGTCGTAATTGCCACAGCCCGAATCGAGACAGATTACCAGTGATGGGTTGCCGAGCCTCTCGGCAAGGTGGTCGACATAGTATGGCAGGTCGTAGCTGCCGGACTCCTCGCAGGCCTCGATCAGGACGACGCAACGGGCATGCGGGACCGACTGGTCGCGCAGCGCCAGCAGTGCGCTCAGCGCCCCGAACATCGCATAGCCGTCGTCCGCGCCGCCGCGCCCATAAAGCTTGTCGCCTTCGAGACGGGGGATCCACGGGCCGTACCCGTCGGCCCAACCGGACATCTCCGGCTGCTTGTCGAGATGCCCGTAAAGCAGCACGGTGTCGTTGGCCTGGCCCGGCAGGTCGATCACGATGACCGGCGTCCGCCCGGGCAGCCGGACGACTTCCAGTGTCGCGCCCGGCACGTCTACGAGCTTTGCTCGCGCCCAGCGCTCGAACAACCGCACGGCCTCGTCCATATAGCCGTGCGCCGCCCAATCCGGGTCGAAGGACGGGGATTTGTTGGGGATGCGGACGTACTCTATCAATGTCGGAACAATCTCGTCCGCCCAACACTGATCGACGAATTTCCTCGTCCTTTCGATGTCCATCATATCGACACCCACTAGCCTCCAATCCCCGTTTATAGGACCACGCAGGGACTCCAACCAACCAGCTGTTGACCTGCTCGGGCCATCGATCCTACGCTCGGCCAAGCCCTCATTGCCCACAAGCGGGAAGGAGCAACCGGCATGGCTGAGCTCGTCCTCGGGATCGGCACGTCGCATACACCGATGCTAAATGCTCCGGCCGAGGACTGGCCGCGCTTCATCGACCGCGATGGGGTTCGCGACTTCCTCGACAAAGAGGGGCAGCCAACGACATATGAAGAGCTGCTGCATCGGGCGGAGCCGCATGTTGCGGCCGAATTGACGCCGGAGCGGTTCGCGGCGCGTCACGCCGAGGCGCAAGCCGGGGTCTCCCATCTCAGGGA
>DATHOI010001009.1:0-8094 GCA_035485095.1 Polyangiaceae bacterium
AGCTTACCGATGGTCGTTGTCTTCCCGGCGCCGTTGACACCCACGAGCAGTACGACCGTTGGCTTGTTGCTCAGCTCGAGCGGTCCGGTGATGCCTTCGACCGTTACGATTCGCTCCGCCTCTGCACGCAGCGCTTCCCAGACCTTCTCGGGGTCAGAAAGGTCGCCTTGGCTGAGCGCTTCCTTCACGCGGCCGAGCAAAAGAGCGGTTGTCTCGCTGCCGACGTCCGAGCTCAGGAGCACTTCTTCGAGCTCGGTCGCGATTTGCGAATCGAGCTCTTTTTTGCCTGAAAAAAGCGCGCGAAGGCGGCCGAAGAAGCCCTCGGAAGCACGCGCTTTGGATAGCCCGCGCCGGAGCCCCTCGATATCGCGCGGAGCGCGCGCCAGCGTTCGAGTCGAGGGAGGCGCAGGGCGCGCCGCTGATGGTGGTGCTTGCGACGCGCGCGGCGGTGCCGGGGATGCGTCAGCCGCGCGAGACCTGCCGCTCGGTTTGGACGGTGCAACGCCTGATGCTGGCGGCGCTTCTTCTTCGGCCTCGGTCTCCGCCTCGGCGCGGGCAGGCGCGCTGCTCTTGGCTCGAGGCGAAGCCTCGTTCTCGGGAGTGCGCGGGGAGAGCTGCGCGGGTTCGCTCTTCCTGATGAACAAGAAGTAGACGGCGATAACGGCGACGAGCGCGAGGAGGGCGTAGATCATTGCGGCTTACCGCGCCTGCGCGGGGTGGGGGCGGACTATAGAAACGCGCGCTTTGCCCCGTCAATGGGGCGCTCGTTTTTCGAGGGCCGCAGCCTGTCGGCGATCCCCCGCGCTACGAAGCTTTTCCGCCGTGCGGCGGCTCTCGACCGACGACGCCCTGCTCCTTCGCCTCGGACAAAGGGTCCGGGCCGAAGGCCGCTTCATCAACGGCGCGTGCCCACGTCGAGACTTCGGCGCGGGCGGCCCGGCGTGCGACTTCACCCGGCGTCGGCTCGTGACGTTGCCCCCATTCCGCGTCACCACGAGTCCACGCCGCAAATCGACCAAGTAATGTGCGTCGCCTGGAGACGAGCGACAGCACTAGACTGCCGGGTGGCGGCATTGGTGCGGCGAGTGACGTGTGCCAAGCGGCTCGCACCTCGAGCACGGCCCCAGGGCCGGTGCCACTGACGCCTTCGATCATGAAGCTGCCGTCGTCAGCACTCTGTGCGGTGCGCAGCACGCCTTTTCCGTCGAACGCGGGCAACCGCAGCAAAACGGTGGCTCCGCCGATTGGCGTGCCGTCGTGCGCGTCGAGCACGCGGCCGTGCCAACCCCCCGTCGCGTCGCCCACTTCGATCACGTCGATAGGCGCACGGACTGCCGGACGCTGCAAGGCAGGTGCGTTGCGCTCGAGGCGCCTCGGTCGCTGCCAGCCGATCAGCAGCCAAGCGCTGAGCGCAACGACAGCAGCGACCCAAGCGATGCGACGCCACGGGCTCGGTGGCAAGATCGGAATCTCCACGGCGAGCGGTTGCGCGGGAAGCCACCACGGCGTGTCTGCGACGTAGCGCAGCTCCAGCGGTCGCGCTTTGGCGAGTGCCTCGTCGAGTTGCACGTACAGATCGGCGACGCCGTCCGTTACGCGCGCGCTACCCAAGCTGACCCCGCCACTGCGAGCTTCGATCGATCCGCTTGGCACCGAGCCCGCCACTGAATCCACGCGCACACGCACGCGCACGCCGGACTCAGGGTGGCTTGCTGCGATCGGCTCGGCGAGCGACAACACCGCTTGTGCAGTGCACGTGACATGCGCGACCGCACGTGCCGCGCGCGTGCTCACACTGCCTGGGAAATCAGCGCTGAGCTCGAGCGCGCCGGGTGCTCCGAAAGCCCGACTCGGAATCCGAAACTCGGCGCTGCTTCCGAGCTCCACCGAGCTCTGGGCCAGCTTTTGTGCGGCTCCGCCATCGCGCTTCACCGCGAGCGAAACTCCGAGTCGCTCCACGGTTTCGCCGTTGTTCAGTGCAGGCAGCGGGCGCGTGACGAGTGAAAGGATCTGGGTCTCCCGCTCCAATGAAAGTACGCTCGGAGCTGGAGCGAACGCCATCTCGACTCCGTGTGTCGCGCTATCAGCGATGACGTGACGTTCCGCCGGCGCGTACAGGCCGTTCGGATCGCCGAAGCTGAGATCGAATTCGGCGTGATCGGGCAGGCCGTCGAAGTGCACGCACAGCGCACCCGAGGCATCGCTGTGCGCGACGTATGCGCCGTCCGCAATCGCGGACACGTCCGGCGCGTGCCCTCGACAGTCGCGAGCGGTCCAGGTTTGAGTCGTCGCGGAAACTGACACAGTTGGCTTGATCCGCAGCTCGGCACCGGTCACCGCGTGCCCCGCGTCGTCCAGCAAACGCGCCTGCACTTCACTCGACCCCTGCTGGAGCGAGGCGCTGGCATCGATTGTCACGCTACCAGTGATGCGAAGCGGCGCGTCTGCCCAGACCGGCGAAGCGAGCAGCAAACAGGAGAAGTGGGAGAGCGCCGCACACCAGGCGCGGAAGCGCAGCGCGGTCGGCGACGCTTTTCGCCGGCCGAGTTTTGCTTTCAGCTCCAACTCGACCATGGAGCGCCGGTTTGGTCCGCCGGTCGGCGTCATCACGCGCCCATCATACATCCCAAACCGGGATCGCGCGGCGATCAGCGATCACGGCGCGGTGCTTGTGAACGGCGAAGCAACGAGCCCGAGAGCCGTCTCACGAAAGACCAATCGATGCGGCGCTCGCTCGTGATACCGTGGCTCCCAATGCGTCGTTTCGCTTTGGCCGCGTTTCTCGGCGGCGTGGGGTTGATGGCTACGCGTCCCGCGCTTGCCCAAGAGTCGGACGTCGATCACTTGGTTCAGGACCTCGCGAACGGTTCGGATTTTCGCATCCGCACGCAGGCCGCGCTCGCTCTCGGCGCATCGAAATCGCGTCGAGCGGTCGAGCCGTTGTGTGGCGGACTGAACGACGCGAACGTAACGGTGCGCGCGGCATCTGCGGCGGCGCTGGGGCGGCTTCGGCTGGGCGGCTCCGAATGCCTGCAGAAGCGACTCGCTAGCGAGTCGAGCGACGCGGTGAAATCGGCCATCCTAAAGGCGCTCGATCCCGTCTTTACTGGCGACACGAAGTACTACTTGGCGATCGGCAAGACGACCGACAAATCTGGTCGCGGTGGGGACGAGGTCGACGGCATCGTGCACAGCGCGATGGCAGGCGCTGCGGGCTCGCTTCCGATCTACGCCGTCGCGCCGGTCGGCGAGACGGTAGCGGACGCCAAACGGCGGCTCAGCGCGCACGCCAACGTGAAGCCCTTTTTCTTGTCGCCACGGCTCGGGGTCGACTACGGAGGCGCGGGTCTGACGGTCAAGCTCGAGATCGCAATGTTCAGCTACCCGGACAAATCACTGATCGGCAATTACACGACCAAGCTCACCGAGCCGGGCGTGACCTCGCCCGACAAGTCCGCCGAAAACGACCTGATCAAGACTGCCGCTGAGCACGCGTTAGACAAGTTTTCGCAAGTTGCCGCCCGTATCCAGTAGGGGCGGATGCGCGGGCATTGCTCGTTTTTCCAAATCCTGGCCGGGTAGCCGCGAGGCGCCGCGGCAGCCCCCAGTTCCTTGCACGGGGTATGGCTTAAGCCCTAGTCTTGCAAATCTCAGGCTTCCTCTGCGGAGCGAGCCTCTTTCCGCAAGGAGTCTGTCTCATGGGTGAAGCGGCCACGGCACCGCTCCCGGCTACCGGCCGGCATCAACGGCGCTTTCGAAACTACCTGCTCGATAGCCATTTTCAGCTCAAGTACACCGGTTACTTGGTTGGCATCGCGCTGCTGTTCAGCGTCTCCCTCGGTCTCTTGATCTGGCGGACGAGCGTCGCGGTGATCGCGCAAAGTCACCAGGCCGTGCTCCAAGGGGAACAGGTCGTCGAGCGCGGACGCGAAGTCCTCAGCGAGAGCCAGAAGGTAAGCGAAGTCGTAAAGATGAACATCATCAAGGACCCGGTCTACAGCGACAATCCGGCGCTCCTCGATGCCTTCAAGTCGGATGCTGACAAGCAGGACGAACGCCTGAAGGCGCAACAGCTGGCACTCGAGGGGCAAGCGACCGCACTCCGCGAGCAGTCCGCATCGCTCACCAGCAACGAGCACCTGATGCTGATCACCCTGGTTGGTGCGCTCTCGCTCCTGGTCGTGCTGATCGGGTTTGCGGGCATCTTGGTCACGCACAAAGTGGCCGGCCCGATCTTCAAGATGAAGCGCCAGATCAGCGACGTGGGCGAGGGGCGGCTCAAGATCCCGGGCAAGCTGCGTAAGGGTGACGAGCTCGTGGAATTCTTCGAGACCTTCGAGATGATGGTGGTGAACCTGCGTCACCGTCAGGAAGTGGAGATCGAGAAGCTCGAGAAAGCCATCAATACGCTCGAGCCGAAGGCGGAGCCGGGTGAGCTCGAGCCGCTTTATCAGCTGCGCAAGGAAATGAAAGCGGCGCTCGACTACTGAGCCGGAGCGTCAGAACGCGGCTCGCACGTACTCGACCTTTGGGTTACCGCTACCAGTCGGAAAGGTGACGCTCGCGACGTCGAAGCGGACGTGGTCGAGTCTGGTGTCGAAGCGGTAGCAGCGGTGCCAGAGCCTTTCTCCGGCGCGGCGCAAGCGCGTCCGCTTCCAGCCGTCCACGCTACCGAAGCCCGTCGTCCAAGACGTCGCACTGCGCGTGCGGACCTCCACGAGCGCCAGCGTGCGTCCATCTCGAACGAGCAAGTCGACCTCCAGGTAGCCGACGCGCACGTTCGCCGCCAGCACGCACAAGCCGCGCTCCTCCAACCAAGCTCGAACCGCGGCCTCCGCTGCGAGGCCTAACGCACGCCGTTCAGCCGTCTTCTGCGACGCCGCAGGAGCCGGTGATGGTGCCGTCTTTTTGGACCGTGCCGCCGGTGGGCGTGCACTGATTGCCAATGCCGGTTTGATCGACGTTGTAGTCGGTGCCGTTGATGATGCAGTACGACCCGGCGAGCTGGGCGCCAGCGCCGGGGATGTTGAGTGCGTCACGTAAATGCGTGCACGAGTAGCCCGAGGGGCACTTGCAGTAGCGGGCGTTCGCGTCCGGGCCATCGCAGCGACAGGAGCAGTAAACTGCTGCTTCGGCCTGGCGGTCCTTGAGTTGCGGGCTCACGAGCTGCGTGATCGGCTGCATCGGATTGCCCGGCACATGACAGGGCGGGGTCTGGCCAGGGGTCGGGGTGTCCTGACCGTATTTGCAGCTCACCCGACCCTGGAAATGGTTCACCAGGCAGACGCGCGTCTCGCACTGAAAGGACTTGCTCTCGGTGTTGACTTCCGTCGCGCCGTAACCCGAAAAATTCGGATCGTATTCGTCTTCCGGCGTGCAAGGGTCGCCGACCCCGCCCGGCTGGCAAGCGAGGGGGAGAAGGCCCAGGAGCGCCGTGCCCAGCAGGGAAAAGCCTGTGATTTTGCGTATCATCGCCTAACCGTCACCCATTCGACTGGTGGACCAAAATATCTGTCGGCCGTCGCCGTGCGAGGCCGCCACAACCGCGCGTACGCTAGTCGAGCGCTTCCAACGCAGTCAACGCGAAAGAAAGCGTCCGGTGCGCTAGATCGGGATGCGCCAAGGAATATTCCGCCGAATGTGTCGGAACTCGCGTGGCACTGACCATCATCGTGTTTCATGTGGAGCGCGCGCCGATTAGATCACTCCGCCAGCATGGCCGCGCGCGAGACGTTCAGCAAGCACGCGGCGCACCTTCGCGCGACAAGTGCGATACGCACCCACGTCAAACGATGAGGGCGATCAGCGTGTTCTCGCGCTCTCGAGCATGCGCACACGTGGCCGGCGAAATTTCGGCCAGCCACAATTTTGAAGTGGAGCATGAGCGCAAGATCTTCGACATGCGGAAGCCTTCCGACGAGGCTTGACAAGCTTGCATCGCGATATCTAACATGCCCTCGGCCGCGGGTGGTATGTAGCGGTACTTATTAGGTTTTTTCCGCTTTGGCCCAAGAGGCCCCCCGCACTCGGTCGCGGCGCCGCCCGTAAAGGCGCTGATCTCAACCCCACTACAGAGGATCCATGTTTCGAAAGCGCCTCGTTGCGGTCTGCATTCTGGCATCCGTAGCTCTCCCGAGCCTCGTGGTCCCTCGCGTCGCGCGAGCCCAGGATGTCATCGACTTGGATTCCGATACGCCAACCCCAAAAAAGAAGGGCAAGGGAGCGAAGGCGGGCGCAGCGCCAGCAGCGGCTCCCGCGGGCAAGAAGCCAGCTGGTAAGGGCGTCGACATCGACCTCGATGAGGACTCCGGTAGCGGCTCGCAAGCGCCGGTGGTCGCCGGGCAGATGACCGAAGCAGCAGCGTCGGCCAAACAACTCTTCGACAAGGAGCGTTGGAACGAAGCCGCGCAGGCTTTGCATCGGGTGGTCAGCGGCGAGACGGGCGACGACCCGGGCAACAAGCAGCTCGCCGAGTACTTCCTGGCGATCTCGCTCTATCGCCTGAAGTTCTACCAAGCGAGCTACGCGATTTTCAGCGTCATTGCGGACAACCCGAACCACGTGAAGTTCAAGGAGACGTTGCTCTGGCTGGCCAAGCTCGCGACGCAGCTTCCCGAGCCGGCCGACATCATCGAGCGCGTCGGTAAGTACAACGACGAGCAGGTCGGGCGTTTCGACAACGACCAGCAGCGCGACTTGTTCTGGCAGCTCAACTACATGCTCGGCCGGTACAAGTACCGCAATCGCCAGTATGAAGAGGCGATTCGCCTGTTCCAGAAGGTCGATCGCCGCAGTGAGTACTACGTCAAATCGCAGTTCTTCACCGGCATCAGCTACGTGCAGGTTCGCAAGTCCGTGCCGGCCGTGCAGGCCTTCCAGCGCATTCAAAAGGCGCTCGACGAAGGCGTCGAGGGCGTCGAGGACGAAGACCGTTTGCGAGATCTCGCTTCGCTCTCCATGGCGCGCACGTACTACTCGTCGTCGATCAAGACCGACCCGGAGTCGAACCAAGCGACGGTCGACAGCACCAAGCTGAGCGCCGCGGTCAAGTATTGGAACCAGGTGGACGCGGCCAGCGAGTACTGGCTGGACGCGCTGTTCGAAGAGTCGTGGGCATATTTCATGGCCGGCGACTACCCGCACGCGCTCGGCAACATTCACACCCTGCAGTCGCCGTACTTCCCGAACTCGTTTTATCCGGAAGCGTCGGTGCTCAAAGCGGTCATCTACTTCTCGAACTGCAACTACGAAGCGGCCACGACCGTCGTCGCGCAGTTCAACAAGAAGTACACGCCGATCAAGGATCAGCTCGAGAAAGTGCTCAAGAGCTACAAGGGCGAGAACAAGGAAGAGCCGTTCTTCAAGTTTTTGCTCGAAGTGCGTGCCGGTGGCGGCAACTTGGACGAGCGCATTCGGCCCATCGTCGAAAACGCGCTCAGCGATCGGCAGCTGCTGCGCAACATCGACTATGTGAAACTCCTCGAAGAGGAAGACAAGCGCTTCAAGAAGTCGCCACCGACCTTCCAAAGCTCGAGCATCGGGCAGCAAGTCGGTGACGCCTTGAAGCTGGCGCGTGACTTGGCGGTTCGCCAGGCAGGCGAGCTTGCGTTGTCGCGCTATCAGCGCAACGTCGACGAGCTGAACGAGCACTTGCGAGACGGTGAAAAGATTTTGATCGATATCACCGCCGCGCAACGCAACTTGCTCGACGAGAAGCTGTCGAACGGCCAAGTCAGCAAGGCAGAGTCGAAGGTATTCGGCATCGTGAAACCGGACGAAGAGCACGTGATCTGGCCCTTCGACGGTGAGTATTGGCGTGACGAGCTCGGCTACTACCGCCAGGTCGTCGAATCGGCGTGTGGGAGGTAATTGGAATGAGCTCCAAAAGAGCGTTCGTGAGCGTTACTGTTGCGTTTGGGCTGCTGCTCTCGGCAGCCACGTCGGGCGCGGTGACGGAAGCAAAGCCGAGCGACCTGAGTTCGGAATGTATCGATCCGAATGCAGCGAAGGCGCTGAGCGAGTGCCCCGCCGGCAAAATGGCCGACGTGCACAGCAAGCGCCCTGCGGCATTTTCGAGCGCTCCTCCTCCTCGCG
>DATHOI010001010.1:0-2039 GCA_035485095.1 Polyangiaceae bacterium
CGAACCGTTGCCACGAGGCTCATAGAGGCCGGCGTGAACCCCTACACGGTGATCAAGATCACGAGGCACACCAGCTTGGCGATGCTCAAGAAAGTGTACGACCGCGCCACCGTGAGCGCGACTCGTGAACTCATCGACGGCAAGGCCGAGGAAACCGGTACAAAAACGGTATACGGTGAGTCGGCCGCGGGTTCGAAATCAGAGGCCGCGGATCGTAAATCGAGCTGAAAAAAAGAGGTGCCGAAGGTCGGACTTGAACCGACACGTTATTGCTAACAACGGATTTTGAGTCCGCCGCGTCTGCCAGTTCCGCCACTTCGGCTTGTCGTGAGGTTTCCTGTAGTTGCGTCTGTTCCCCTTGTCCAGTCCGTTTCTCGCTCGGGCAATCCCGAGGCAATCGCAGCTCGGGGACGCACTGGTGAAGGGCTGTGGGGCGCCACAGGGTGGCTGTTGGGGAGCCGCGGGGGAGGCTAGCCTCGGAATGGTCTGATGTTCACTTGCGAGCGCTGTGGCGCGGAGCTGCCTGCCAACACCGATCAGTGCGCCTATTGTGGGACCGTTTCTGGGCCAGCGCGGGCGTTGTTTCAGGCGGAAGCCGCGCGTCAGCAGGCCAGCGCACAAGCTGCGGCGCGTGTAGCGATCGCGCAGCAGTTGGCTCGCGTTGCGGTCGAGCAGGCGGCGAGTCGCGCGCTGCTCTGGGGGCTGCTCAGTCCGATCTTTCTGTGTTTGCCATTCCCGAGCGTGCTGGCGATTCTTTCGTTCACTCGCGCGCGTCGCGCCGCGCTCGACGCGCGCTTGCCGCTGCCGGCGCGCGCACAACTCGGGCTCGCGTTCGGCGTCCTGAGCGGCCTCGGCTTTCTTGCCGCCTTCAGCTATGCGTTGCTCGACGTTCAGCGCGACAACGCGCGCGTCGAGGCGCGCAAAGCCGAGCTCGCGCAAGTGGTGGCTCGCCACGCGGGCAGCGCCACGCTCGATCACGAATCAGCCTGCGCGCTGGCCGAAATCTCATTGCTCAGCGACGGTTTCGCTGGTCAGACTCGCACGGGAGAGTTCCGCGAGCTGGAGTGCGCGGGCGCGCTGCGCGTGCTGACCTCGCGTGCCGAGCTCGACGACTTCAAGCTGCGTACGTCACCTGGCGCAGCGCCGGTCGTGGCCACGATCTGCTTCAAGCAGGGCGAGCGCTGGTTCGTCGAGCGCACGGGCCACACGAGCTGCGAGCTCGACCATTGAG
This sequence comes from Polyangiaceae bacterium, assembly GCA_035485095.1. Taxonomy (GTDB): domain Bacteria; phylum Myxococcota_A; class Polyangia; order Polyangiales; family Polyangiaceae; genus PMG-095. The sequence continues at coordinate 1,232 of DATHOI010001010.1, forward strand.
CTCGCAGCGCAGATTTTGGGGGTGAGCCCCCGAAGCTCGGAACAGCGACGCGCTCCGGGACCCGAAGCGCGTCTCAATCCGTCAGCTCACTTGTTGACGATGAAGTTCTTCTCGCCGCGCTCGAAGAAGCCGACGATTTGACGGGCGGCGGCGAGGCCGGCGTTCACGTTCGCTTCTTCGGTCTGGGCGCCGGACTTCACGGCGTTGATCAGCGTGCGCGCGTCGTACTTCTCTTTGAGCACGGCGGCGGTCGCGTCACTCGGGGCGATGTCCGACACGTAGCGGAAGTCTTTACGGGCCTCGAACACTTCGAGCAATTCGGCCTCGTTGATGACCTCTTTGCGTGCGGTGTTTACGAGCGTGGCGCCGGCCGGCATGAGCGAGAGCAGCTTCTTGCCGATCGAGCCCTTGGTCTCCGCCGTCGCGGGGATGTGCAGCGAGAGGTACTGGCTCTTCGTGTACAGGTCTTCGAGCGAAGCGGCGGGCTCGGCGCCGCCGGCTTTGATCTGATCGGCCGTCACGTACGGGTCGAACGCGTACACCGTCATGCCGAAGCCCTTGGCAATGGCAGCCACTGCGCGGCCGACCGCGCCAAAGGCGTGCAGGCCGAGGGCCTTGCCCTTGAGCTCGCTGCCGACCTTGCCATTGAACTAGTTGCGCGCCGTGTATACGAGCATGCCGAACACGAGCTCAGCGACGGCGTTGGCGTTTTGGCCGGGCGTGTTCATGACCGCGATGCCTTTGCCCTTGGCCGTCGCGGTGTCGATCGTGTCGTAACCGGCGCCCGCGCGCACGACCAGCTTCAGTT
>DATHOI010001011.1:0-13646 GCA_035485095.1 Polyangiaceae bacterium
CTCGTCGACTGCAGTGGCAACTCGAGCTTTCAAGCATCGGCAAACGTCGCGGGAAATTACACGGTCTCGGTGACCAACGCCGACAACGGCTGCATGATCGCTAGTTGGGACGTCGGCAAGTCGACCAGCGACATCCCATTCATGATCGATCAACAAGACGAAAACCTGACCGGCACCCTGCAAGGCTTGTCGGGGCTTGCACTCGACGCGGCCATCGGCACCAATTCCTTCACCGGCAGTGCCACGGGCAACGACTTCGACATCACCGCGTTCGGCAAGAAAACTTATACGCAGGGCAATTGCAGCTACAAGCTGAACGCCGAGATTTCGGGCAATATTTCCGGCGACGCAATCACCGGCACGATCAAGTACTCTCCCGCGACAGACAACAACCCGGACTGCACGAGCCTGCAATGTTCTTCGACCCAAAATTTCAACGGCACCCGGCCGCCCTCGTAGCGCCCACCTCTCTGCGCAGCGCATTGCTCCTGACACTGACGTTGGTCGCTTGCGCGACGCCGCCCAAACCGGCCGCGCCCAAGAAAGTCGCGGAAAAGGCCGCGCCAGTGAGCAGTGCCGAAACGCCGCTGCCAGCAGAGCCGGCGTTGCCTGTGCTGACGCAGGGCTCGCAGCCCGCCGAGGACGTGCCAGGCACGTTCGAGCTCACGTTGCTCGGGCGCGCCGAGGACGGCGCGTTCGAAGTGCTCGAATACGAGCTACCGAATGGGTTCGTGATTTCCAATTGGGTGCGCGCTGAAGTGCATCTCGACGGCACTCAGCGTCCGTACGCATTTCTCAGGGAAGATCCGCGCGACAAGACTCCGGGGGGATCACCGTTGCGACTCTGGGCGCGTCGGCCCATTGCGGAGAAGACGCGCGACCTCTCCGGCGACTGCTACGCGCTCGTCTACGGCAACGCGGGCAAACACTATCGTTTTCACGCCGCCGCCGCGGCGTCGAAGGCCGACCCGAAGCTGATTTCCGCTTGGGCCGAGGCCCTGGCGCGCGACTTCGGGCTACATCGCGGCGCATTTTACGGCTTTGCGCAGCAAAAGCTGAACGAGCGCGTCATCAAGCCAAAGCCCACCGGGCGCGCGCGCTACGCCGACCAGCGCTACGCCGAGCAAGAGACCGGCAACGAGCTGGCGCAACTCATCGGGACGACGACAGGCCGGAGCTCCGTCCAAGAGGCTCTCGAATCGCAGCGCTCGCTGTACTTGGATCTGGCGAGCGCTCCGCGCAAAGTACCGATCGACAAGCTCAGCGGACCACGCCTGACGAGGCACCCTTGGGCCGCGATGCTCGCTCAACTGAAGCAGAAGCCCACCGAGGAGGCGCTCGCAAAGGCCACGCCGGCGGACTTCTACTTCCTGCGTGTCCGTGACTTTTCTACCTTCCTCGATCTGGGCGCCGTCGCCGACTCCTGGGGTACACCCGCCTTGGATGTGCTCGACGGTCACATGCAAGATCGCGCATTGCGCGCGCGTTACGAAACGCAGCTCGCCCTCGAACAGGGCGAGCTGTCGCGCACGTTTGGTCCAAGCGTGATTGACGAGCTAGCGCTCGTTGGCAGCGACCCATACTTGGTCGAAGGCAGCGATTTGACGCTAATTTTTCGTGTGAAGAGCGGTTTGCTCTTCGATGCGGCGCTGCTCAAATCACTGTCGACCTTCAGCGCGGCTCATCCAGGCGGCGATACGCAGAAGTTCAACCACGAAGGCGTAGAAGTAACCGTGACGCGCTCCGCGGACGGACAGATTCAACGGCACCGCGCCGGCGTCGACGGGCTCGAGCTCGTGTCCAATAGTCCCGGCGCTATCCGACGTGTCATCTCCGCGATTCACGGCAAGGTGCCGCGGCTCGCGGACGAGCCCGACTTTGCTTACATGCTTGCGCGCGACGCAGATCAAAGCGCGCCTCTCCTGGGCTTCGCGGGCGATCGCTTCGTCGAGAGCGTGATCGGTCCGCAGCAGAAGATCAAGGAAGCCGAGCGTGCGCTGGCGCTGGCAGAGCTTTCGAGACCTGGTTACGCCGCGTTGCTGTACGGATTCTTGACCGGTCATTCTCCTGCCAGCACGAAGGACTTGGTGCACGACGGCTTGCTTTCGGCTGCCGATCTGAAGCCTGGCGCGATCGCAGCCGCCTGGCAGCCTGGCGCGATTGCCCAGACGACGCGCGGTTCGACGCTCGGAGCCTCACCGTTGATCGACACGCCCCCGTTGACGCTGGTCACCGCCGCGGAACGTATGGGCTACGAATCGTTCGCCAGCGAGTACGAGAGCGAATGGTCGGAATACATCGATCCCTTCGCGGTACGCGCGTCACGCACGCTCGGGCCGAGCGGCGCCGTCACGCTCGACGCGGAGCTCCGCGTATTGCCGCTCCTGCGTCGCGAGTACCGTGACTTTACGAACAGTGTGGGCAACGCGCACGTGCAAGCGGGCGCCATCAGTGATGGCTTTCGCATGCTGCTCGGCGTCGGTAAGGACGCGGAGCTGCGCAAGCTGCTGACGAGCGCGTCGGCCAATTTCACCGAACATGCGCTGACCTTCGATTGGATTGGGGACTACGCGTTCATCGGTGTCGCCGACCGCAGCGAATTGTTGCAGGCGGCTCGTTATGAACGTGATTTTTCGCCGGAAAAACCCGATACCGACCGCAGCCGGGACAGCGAGCTTCGCGCTGCAGCGCTCACGCCGGCATACGCGGGCATCGCGATTCGCAGCACCGCAGGCGCCGCTATCGCCTTGGCCGTGCTGAAGCGAGTTGGTGACTCAGTCGCCCCCAATACACTCACTTGGGCTGAAGCGCGCCAGCACCGCGGTATCGCGCTCATGAGCGTGCACGGGAACGACCCCGACGTTGCCGATATCAAACTCTACTACGCGATGACGCCACGCGCGCTTTTGTTCTCGCTGAACCCGGCGGTGCTCGAGGCAGTCATCGACCAATTCTTGGACGGCAAAGCGCCGACGACGGTCGACGTCAAAGCCAACGCGCGTGATCCGCAATTGGTCGTCGACCTCAAGGGCAAGGAGCACGGCGCGACCGCCACGCTGCTCGCTTGGGCGCTCACGAAGGCACTCACGGACGGCAGTGATCGTGCGGCAGATGCCGCAGCTGCTATCTTCCGCGGCGCGCCGGAAGTTGCGTCGGATCCGGAAAAAGCGGCCATTCTGATGCGCAACTACTTCGGCAGTGCCGCGCAGACGCCCGAAGGCCACCTGTACACTTTTGGCCCAGACGGCGTTCGTGATCCGCTGCGTGGTAGCGCGTCGTCGCCAGTCTGGCCAGTGATCCCCGTGCCCGACTCACCCGTGTCGCGAATCGTCGATCGCTTGGGGTCGCTGCGGAGCGAGGTGTCGTTCGATCCCGAGCCGTCGGCTCAAGCAGGGGCGGCTTTGCAGAGCCTGCGCGTTCACCTGACGCTCTCGCTGCGATGACGACTCGCGCGCTCGAGTGCGCTAGATCTTGATCCGCTTGTACTTGATGCGCGTCGGCTGATCGGCGTCGGCTCCGATGCGACGCTTGCGATCCTCTTCGTACATCCGATAGTTGCCCTCGAACCACACGACCTTACTTTCGCCCTCGAACGCCAAGATGTGCGTCGCGACGCGATCCAAAAACCAGCGATCGTGGCTGATGATCACCGCGCACCCCGGAAATTCCAGCATGGCCTCCTCGAGCGCGCGCAGCGTGTCGACGTCGAGGTCGTTCGTCGGCTCGTCGAGCAGCAATAGATTGCCACCCTCCTTCAGCAACTTGGCGAGGTGCACGCGATTCCGCTCACCGCCCGACATAGTGCCGAGCTTCTTCTGCTGGTCGCTACCCTTGAAACCGAACCACGAGCAGTACGCGCGCGATGCGATCTCGCGCTTTCCGAGCGGAATCTTCTCTTGTCCGCCGGAGATCTCTTGCCACACGGTGTTGTCGGCCTTCAGTGAGGAGCGCGACTGATCGACGTACGCGATCTTCACGGTGTCGCCCACTTTGAGCGCACCACCGTCCGGCTTTTCTTCACCCACGAGCATGCGAAAGAGCGTGGTCTTACCCGCACCGTTCGGGCCGATCACACCGACGATACCGCTACGCGGTAGCCGAAAATCCAAGTCGTCGATGAGCAGGCGATCGGCAAAGCCCTTGCGGAGCGCGCTCGCCTCGATCACCGTGTCCCCCAAGCGCGGCCCGGGTGGAATGCTGATTTCCGTCGGATCGGAGGAGCCCTTTTCGGCCTTGCTCACGAGCTCGTCGTACGCGGCCAAGCGCGCCTTGCTCTTTGCCTGGCGCGCGCGCGGCGAGGCGCGTACCCAATCGAGCTCTTGCTTCAACTTGCGTTGCCGTGCGCTCTCTGACTTTTCCTCCAGCGCGAGACGCGCCGACTTCTGCTCCAGCCAAGAGCTGTAGTTGCCCTTGAACGGGTAGCCCTTGCCGCGATCGAGCTCGAGGATCCACTCGGCAACGTCGTCGAGGAAATAGCGGTCATGGGTCACCGCCACGACCGTCCCGGGATATTCTTTCAGAAAGCGCTCGAGCCACGCCACCGACTCCGCATCGAGGTGATTCGTCGGCTCGTCGAGGAGCAGCATGTCGGGGCGCGACAGGAGAATCCGGCACAACGCAACACGCCGCCGTTCACCGCCCGAGAGCTTGGCGATTTCTGAGTCTGCTGGGGGCAAACGCAGAGCGTCCATGGCCATCTCCAGCCGTTGATCCAGGCTCCAGGCGTCGATTGCGTCGATCTTGTCTTGCAGCGCGGCTTGTTTCTCGAGCACGCGCGTCATTTCGTCGTCGCTGAGCGGCTCACCGAGCTTCATGCTCACGGCCTCGAACTCGGTGACGAGGGCGCGGATGTCGGCCACCCCCTCGTTCACGGCGTCGAGCACTGTCTGCGCGCTACCGAGCTCTGGCTCCTGCGCGAAGTAACCGATCTTCGTACCTGGATAGGGTTTTGCTTCACCCAAAAACTCTTTGTCGACGCCCGCCATGATGCGCAGGAGCGAGCTCTTGCCGGAGCCGTTCGTGCCGATCACGCCGATCTTGGCGCCCGGATAGAACGCGAGCGTGATGTTCTCGAGAACCTTCTTTTCGGGAGGGTGGACTCGCGTCACCTCCTGCATCGTGAAAATGAACTCGGGCATTCACCCGTGATTATCACAGACCGCGCTATTCTGCTGCAGCCGACGCCGCCGCCGAGCGCAGCTCGGTGAGGATCGCGTCCACGTTCTTCTTCGCGTCACCGAATAGCATCCGGGTATTTTCGAGGAAAAAAAGCGGATTTTCGACGCCAGCGTAACCGCTCGCCATGCTGCGCTTCATCACGATCGTGGACTTGGCCTTCCACACTTCGAGCACGGGCATGCCGTAAATGGGGCTCGCTCGGTCGTCGAGCGCGCCGGGGTTCACGATGTCGTTGGCGCCGATTACGAGCACCACGTCGGTGTGCGGGAAGTCTTCGTTGATCTCTTCCATTTCCAGCACGATGTCATACGGGACCTTGGCTTCAGCGAGCAGCACGTTCATGTGTCCGGGCAAGCGCCCAGCGACAGGGTGAATCGCGAAGCGCACTTTGACGCCCTGCTTGATCAAGAGCGCGGCGATCTCGTACACGGGGTACTGCGCGTGCGCGACGGCCATGCCGTAGCCCGGCACGACCACGACCTGCTTCGCGTCACGGAGCAGCAGCGCCGTTTCCGAAGCCGAGATGGCCACGACTTCGCCTTGTGCTTCACCGCCGTCGCGCTTGGCGGGGGCCGCGCCTTCATCCGCGCCGAAACCACCGAAAATCACGCTCAGAAACGAGCGATTCATGGCCTTGCACATCACGTAACTGAGGATTGCGCCGCTCGAGCCCACGAGCGCGCCCGTGATGATCAATAGGTCGTTCTCGAGCATGAAGCCCGCGGCGGCGGCCGCCCAGCCCGAGTAGCTATTCAACATCGAAACCACGACGGGCATGTCGGCGCCGCCGATGGCTAGCACCAAGTGCACGCCCAGCACGCCGGCAACCCCGGCCATGATCACGAGCGACGCGAGCCCGCCATGACCCGGCGCTGCGAGGAAGCGCGCACCGAGGCCAACCGCGATGACCAGAAGCAGTAAGTTGAACAGATGGCGACCCGGCAGCAAGAGCGGTTTGCTGCCTACGACGCCGCGCAGCTTGCCGAACGCAACGACCGAGCCCGTGAACGTGAGTGCACCGACGAACACACCGACGCACACTTCCACCGCGTGAATGGTGCCTTCAGCGGGGCTCGAATACGCGCCCGCGCCGAGATAGCTCGCGGCCCCGACCAGCACGGCAGCCAAGCCGACGAAGCTGTGCAGCACCGCAACCAGCTCGGGCATCGACGTCATTTCGACACGCGAAGCGAGTAGCGCGCCAATCAGACTGCCGACGGCAACTGCGACAGCCAGCGCGCCGAAGCTCGTCACGTGACCGAGCGCAGTGATGCCGAGGGCGAGCAGCATGCCGACGATACCGAAGGCATTGCCGCGACCAGCGGTCTTCTGCGTACTGAGCCCGCCAAGGCTCAAGATGAAGAGCACGCCAGCGGCGAGGTACGCGATAGAAGTCAAGCTGTCAGGCATGGTGTTACCGCTGGAACATGCGCAGCATGCGCGTGGTGACCCAGAAACCCCCGGTGATATTGATCGTGGCGAGCAGCACCGCGGCGACGCTGAGCAGCGTTACCGGTGACGAGAGCGGCCCGGAAATTTGCAGCATGCCGCCGACTAGAATGATCCCGCTGATGGCATTCGTGACGCTCATCAACGGCGTATGCAAGGCCGGTGTCACGTTCCACACCACTTGCCAGCCGACGAAGCAAGCCAGCACGAAGACCGTGAGATGCGAGACGAATTCCTTCGGCGCTACCGAGCCGAGCAGGCCGAGGACCACCGCCGCCGCCAGCGCAAGAGCGGCAGCTCGGAGAGGGTGACTCGCGGCGACCTTGGGGACTTCAGAGGCGAGCGCGGGGATACTTGCTTGGGGCTTGGGCGCGAGCGGTAGATTCGCCGGTGCGGATTTGGGCGGAGGCCACACCATCTTGCCTTCATGCAAGACGATGGCGCCGCGTACGACGGCGTCTTCGAGATCGACGTGCCAGCTCTTCGCGCCGCCCATATCGGCCAATAAATGCGTCAGGTTGCTGCCGTACAGCTGACTCGCTGTCGGCGCCAATCGACTCGGTAGGTCGACGTAACCGACGCACGTGACACCGTGATGCGTGATCACTTCACCGGGACGGGTGATGGCGCAGTTACCGCCCGCCTCAGCCGCGAGGTCTACGATCACGGAACCTTGTCGCATGCTGCTCACCATTTCCTCGGTGATCAGCACGGGCGCGGCTTTGCCGGGGACGAGCGCCGTAGTGATGATGATATCGACATCCTTGGCTTGTTTGGCGAAGAGCGCCATTTCCGCAGCGATGAATTCTGGGCTCATCGTCTTCGCGTAGCCACCGGAGCCCGCGCCGTCTTCCTTGATGGTCACCTCCAGAAATTCGGCGCCCATGCTCTGGATCTGTTCGCGCACCTCGGCGCGCGTATCGAACGCGCGCACGATCGCGCCGAGGCCACGTGCGGCACCGATTGCGGCAAGCCCGGCCACTCCGGCTCCGATGACGAGCACCTTGGCTGGCGGCACCTTGCCCGCCGCAGTCATTTGGCCCGTGAAAAACCGGCCATAGAAGCTGGCGGCCTCGATCACCGCGCGGTAGCCCGCGATGTTCGCCATCGAGCTCAGCGCATCCATCTTTTGCGCGCGCGTGATGCGCGGCACTTGATCCATGGCGAGCACCGTCGCGCGCCGCTTCGCTAACCGCTCGACGAGCTCGCCGTTCTTTCCCGGCCAGATGAAGCTGACGAGCGTCGCGCCCTCCCGCAACAGCTCGGCCTCGTGCATGCCGAGCTCCACGTTCTGCTCGGGCGGCTGCACCTTGAGGATGATGTCGGCTGTGTCCCACAGCTCACGGGCACTCGGCGCAATCGTGGCGCCGATCGCCGTGTAGTCACCGTCATCGAAAGAGGCGCCAGCGCCAGCTTGGCTCTGCACCAGTACTTCGAAACCAAGCTTCTGCAGCCGGCTCACCGTCTCGGGCGTTGCCGCGACGCGGCGTTCGCCGGGGCGGATTTCCTTGGGGATACCGATCTTCATGCTCCTCCGTGTTCGTGCGAGGCGAGTCTTCCGAGACGCGACCAAGCGAAGCCGAGAAACGCGCGGCAGGCTGACGTTAGCACCCGGGAGCCGGTCATGGAAATGCAGCGGCGCCTGAACCTGCGGGACTCGCGGTCGGCGCGCCACGCAAAAATGGCTCAGATGTGCGCGGTCGCGGAGAGCGGCTTCAGCGTGGTCGCCTCGGGATCGTTGACCGGCGCTTGGGCCTGCCAATCGGCACTGCTCGCAAGCACACAGCGCGCCCGGCCCGTGTGCTTGGCTTGATACAGCGCCGCGTCCGCGGCGCGCATCAATTCCTCGGCTGTCGCGCCGGGGAATTGATCCGAGGCGGCGATGCCGATGCTAATCGTCACTGGGACCTTCCCAGAAGGAGTGAGAACCGGCGTGTCGGCGACCGAACGACACAAGCGCTGGGCCACGCTGAGCCCGACCTTCGCCTCACATTCCGGCAGCACCGCGATGAACTCCTCGCCACCGAGGCGGCCCACGGAGTCGTAAGCGCGCACGCCCAGCTTGAGGCGACGCGCCGCCTCGCGCAGAACGACGTCGCCCGTGGCATGCCCAAAAGTGTCATTGATAGCCTTGAAATGATCGAGGTCCGCCATCACGACGGTGACCGGTGCGCTGCGCCGAGAAGCGCGCACGAGCTCGCGTTCCAACTGTTCCAGCGTTGCGCCACGGTTCAGCAATTGAGTCAGTGAATCGTGCATGGCCTCGAAGCGCAGCGTCTCGCGTGCGGCCACGAGCTGCTCTTGGAGCTCGATCACGCGTCGCCCGGCACGCAAGCGCACTTTGAGCTCGAGCGGGTTGCAGGGCTTCACTAGGTAGTCGTCAGCACCTGCGTCCAAGCCCTGAATGATGTCAGCCTTGTCGTCTTTGGCGGTGAGCAGCACGACGTACACATAGGGTTCTGCGGGACCGCCGCGAATCTGTCGACAGACCTCGATACCGTCACACTTCGGCATCACCCAATCGATGATCGCGAGGCGCAGCTCGGGGTCTGCCGCCAGCGCGTTGAGAGCAGCCTCGCCGTCCCGAACCGTGGTGACCTCGTAACCCCAACCGACGAGCCAATGCTCGAGCATGGTCCGAGCAATCGGCTCGTCATCGGCGAGCAGAATCTTCATTCCGCGCTCCGGGGTGGCTCAGATGTCCCGATCACTGGCTAAAATCCTCGATGGACCTAACGGCGCACCTGAAGAACCCCTTAATGACCGTTGTCCGATTCCAGTCGGATGAAAGGCAACCGGCCCTGGCGCTCGACTAATTTAGTAGAAAACCTCAGTAGTTGGCCAGGGTTGGTGCGCGCCCGAACAGTGATTACTGTCGCCCGTGCTTGCTCCGCTCGATCCGCGCACTGCTGCTTTTCTGGACCATCATCCTCTCCTACGCCTGGGAGTGGGTTTTGGCTCGGGCGCTCAGCCAAGCCCACGCCAAACGTCGACTCGAGCGCGCACACCTGCGGAATGCCAAACGCCTCGCCGTAGGCTTTGCGCGCCTGCGTGGGGTGTTCATCAAGATGGGGCAAGTCCTGAGCGTGGTGGGGACGTTTCTGCCTGCGGCCTTCGGCGAGGCGCTCGAGACGTTACAAGATCAAGTGCCGCCTCGACCGTTCTCGGAGATCGAAGGGCGACTCCGCGAAGCGTTCGGTGAGGATCCACTAGCTCGCTTCGGTAGCTTCGATCAGCAGCCCCTCGCCGCTGCGTCGCTCGCGCAAGTACACCACGCGACGACGCGCGATGGTCGGGCGATCGCGGTCAAAGTGTTGTACCCCGGAATCGAGCGCCTGATTCGACGCGACCTCGCGGTGCTGCGCTCGCTCTTGCCGGTCATCAAGTGGGTCATCCAAGTCGGACGCGTCGAGCGCGTCTTCGACGAGCTCAGCGCGATGCTCGCGCGCGAAACCGACTACCAGCACGAGCGCGCCAATATGGCCCGCATTCGCGAGATTTTTCGGGCAAGAGAGGACGTCATCGTGCCCGAACTGATCGAGGAATTGACCCACGGCGGCGTGCTCTCGATGAGCTTCGAGGCCGGCGTCAAGGTCAACGACGTCGACGAAGAGCGCGAGCAAGGTATCGACTCCGAGGCTGTCGCGAAGCTACTGGTCGAATGTTACTTCACGATGCTGCTCGAGCATCGCGTGTTCCACGCTGACCCGCATCCCGGCAATTTTCTAGTTCGCCCCGGACCGAAGCTCGTAATCCTCGACTACGGCGCAGTCGAAGATCTGACGCCCGCGCTCTCGCGAGGCATGAAGATCGTGATCCTCGGCGCGCTCACTCGCAACGACGATCAGATCCTCGCTGGGCTCGAAGAGATGGGCTTCGTCGCGGCGGGCGGTGACCGCGAGCTCCTGAAGCAGGTCGGGCGCGAATACCTGAAAGTCCTTGGCTCAGTCAAGATCGAGGACTTTTCCAAGCTGGATCGCCAAACGGTCGAGAAGCTCTCCGGCTATCGGCAGATCCGTGGCCGCTTGCGCGCGGTCATGAAGAGCGTCGAATACCCAGAGGGGTATTTTTACGTCGAACGCACGCTCGCGCTGCTTTTTGGTTTGATTGCGCAGCTCTCGCCAAAGCTCGGCCTGCCCGGTTTGGTCATGCCGCACGCATCCAAGATGCTCATGTCGGGTTTTGCGCCAGCCGCCCCGACGCGCTCCAAACCCGAGTCGAGCTCGTGAGCCGCCTCCTGCTCGGCTTGGCCATGACGCTCACCGCGTGCAGCCCCAAGCTGCGCTCGCGAGCACCCGTACCGCCGCCGCAGGCCGTCAAATCTTGCTCCTTCGACGTGCAGGAACTGCGCGCGGAGCCGGCGGAGCTCGAAATCACTGCGCATTGCTCAGGTCAGCAAATCACCGGCTTTTCTCCAGCGGACGACGGCTCTCGGCGTTTTCTGCAGGTGACCGAGGCAACCCCTCCGGTCACGCCAACGCGCGACGGCTGGCAGTTTGCCCGACCGGAACGCGACGTGACGCTGCGCTATCGAGTCGACCTCGAGGGCGTCGCTAGCGCCGCGCAGCGTTTCGATACGGCACAGCGAATCGGGCACTCGTTGATTGCGCCAGCGTCGACGTTTTTGCTGGAGCCCGATCCGCTCGAAGTCGGAGTTCCGATCGACGTAGCGGTGCATGTGCCCCTGGGTGACGACTTCGCGAGCGGACTTGCGCCAGTCGGTAACTCAACGGAACACCGCTTTCGCTTGCAAGCGCACGAGCTCAGCGTAGCGACGTATTCTATCTTTGGGCGCTTCACCAAGGACAGCGTCACTGTCGGAAGCTCCACGATTGCGCTCGTCACGGCCGACGGCGCACTCGACGAATCGCCCGCCCTTTACCGGCAGTGGGTCCAGGATTCCGCCGTGGCGGTGAGTCATTTCTACCGCCATTTTCCGGCACGAAATGCCCTCGTCATGCTCATGCCGGTGCCGGACCGGAAGGAAGTGGTCTTCGGCAAGGTCCTGCCGCAGAGCGCGCCAGGCGTCGCGATCCTGGTCGGCCAGCACGCGTCGAAGGCGGCGCTGTACGACGATTGGATCTTGGTGCACGAGCTCTTCCACATCGGCTTTCCGTCGTTTCACGACGAGGCCAAGTGGCTCGACGAAGGGTCCGCGACCTACTTCGAGCCGATCATTCGCGCACGCGCGGGTTACTTGACCGAGCTCGAGGTCTGGACCGAGTTCGCGCGCGACATGCCAAAAGGCTTGCCTGCGGTCGAGCACGAGGGGCTCGAGCATCCGAGTAACTTCCGAGCGATCTATTGGGGAGGCGCCATCGCCTGCCTTTTGGCCGATGTCGCGGCACGGCAGCGCTCGAACGACGTACTCGGTCTCGAGGATGGCTTTCGCGCCGTGCTCGAGGCCGGTGGGAACGCCAGTGAGGTCTGGTCTTTGGCTCAAGTCACGAGCGTGATCGACCAGCGACTCGGCGCGCCAATCTTGCGTGAAATTGCGAAAAAGCACGCGAATAGCGGCGAGCCGGTCGACTTGCCCGCGCTACTCGAACGCCTCGGCGTACACAGCACTCCGGACGGCATCACGCTGGACGATCGCGCTGAGCTCGCTCACGTGCGGCGCGCCATCACCTTCGGCACGCCGCGACGCTGAGCGCCCGGCACTCTCCTATTCGAACTCGAGTCGCCAACGCACGTCCGCGCCCAGGTTGCCCAGCGACGAGCTGGAGATATCATTGACGTTGTCGTAGGAGCCTTCGACGCTGACCCTCGGGCTCAGCTGCCACTCGACGTTCGAGCTCACCTCGCGAGAGTCGGCCACACCGCTCGTTACATTGGCGCGGATACGGCGCGTGAGGCGTTTGCCGATCGTGACGGTTGGCTCCGTGCGGCCGGTGCGAGACGAGTAGGCACTGCCGAATTTGAACTCGTCAATCAGAGGCACCGCGTCGGTGACGGCGCGGTCCGCGCCACTCAGCGACCCGAGCGCCTCGAGCGCCACGCTCTCGCCCACGCTGGCCGACTGAGCCTGATCGAGCTCCGCACGCGTCAATCCGACGGTCAAAAGCAGGAAAATGTCGTCCTGCGCGAGAGCCGGGTCACTCGTCAAATCGATCTTCAGATTGTCGGCATCGCCGTGAGCATGAAGTTGGATGCGCCAACGCCCGCCTTGAGATGTCGGCGCCGTGCTCGAACCGCTGGTGGGTGCGCTGGCGGGCGCGGAGTTCGCGGTCGTATTGGTTTGGTAGCGGCGGTACTCGGTGACGGCCGTTACGTCCACTACGGGCGCGATACGCGTCAAATCATCGAAACGCACTCGACCTTGCGTGACCTCGAACTCGCTGCGTCGAAGAAATATTTTCCCGCGGGGCCGCAGCGTGACGGCGCCGCGCAAACCGAAACGCCCATTGGTTCCAGAGAGCAGCAAGCCCTCATCAGCGACGTCGAGCTCGGCATCGACGAGGTTATTTTGCAATTTCATGGGCCGCAGCGCCCGCAGGCGCACTTCGAAGACCACGAGGTCATCCGCTGGGTCAAAGGTGTCCACCGCGGTACGCTTGCCGCGTTGCGCGAGCGTGGAAATGTCGGCGGTCATCGTCACAGGCCGCTTGTATTCGAAGGAGCGCAGCGTCACATCCCCAGTAATTCTGGGCAATTCGCGGTTGCCGTCGCCGTCTGCCGGCTTGATGTTGACCGCCAAGTCCGCATCGGCCACCGCGCGGATCCCATCGTTCATCGGTAACGCAAGCTCACGCGCCGTGATCGCGAAGTGTGCGTCACCGAGACTCAGTCCGTGTAGCGGAGCACCGCCCGACACTTGCAGCGTGCCGGAACCGACCCTCGCCGAGCCCTTCTCCACCCGCAGCTCGCTGCTGTCGATGCGCAGCGCGAGCGCGATGTCCGACACGGGCAGCGGTAGCCCGCGAATCGCGATTTCACCGTGCTCGAGATCGACGCCGCCCGCGAAGCGCGGCGCCATCAGCGGACCTTTCACCTCGAGTTCGCCAGACAAGGTACCTTCG
>DATHOI010001012.1:0-5726 GCA_035485095.1 Polyangiaceae bacterium
CGAGAGGCCGCGATTCGAGGCGGCGAAGGGCCAAGGGGCGAGCCGCGCCTGCGTCAGCGAGGGCGAGCCGCGTGTAGTGCACGAGCAAGGCCGCGGTCGTCGCACCGACGAACGCGTCGCTGAACACGATGTGCTGAAACCAGGCCTTGACGAACACGCTGACGCCCAGCGCAAGACCAAGCAGTAAAATCAAAAAAACTACGCGCCACGAGGGATGTGCACGCAGCGCCTGATCGCTCGGGCGCGGCGAAAAACCAATGCCGGCAGCGCACATCCCGAGCGCGAACAAGCCGAGGTACCAAGGGTTCATGACCGCGGCCACGTTCGGGATCAACCACACCGGTACGCACCCGACGCCAAAACCAACGCACACCGTGAGCGCCGGACCAAAGCGTCGCCATACGGGCAACAGCAAAAACGGGAAGAAGAAATAGATTTGCCACTCCGTCGCCACGCTCCACAAAGGACCGTTGATCGTGTGTACGTAAGCCGGGAATAGATTGTGAATCACCGCCAAGTGCAGCGCGATAGGCCCTGGAGCGAGCGCCGGATACGTGTCGTCCCAGATCGTGCTCGTCTTCACGTGTAGCGTGGGAAACGCTGCAAGCACCACGAGCGACAGCAAGAGCGCCGCGTAGTACGGCGGCAAGATGCGCCACGCGCGGCGACCGAAATAGCCAGGGATGCCGTTCGCCACGTGACCGTCGCGGCGGGCGGCCGGGATCATCAAACAATAGCCGGACAGAACGATGAACACCGCGACGGCATCATGCCCGAACGTCAAACAATGACGCACGGCGCGCCAAAGGGTAGGCAGCGCAGGCGTCGTGAAGCAGACGCCCGCGTGAAACAAGACCACGTACAGCGCGGCCAACGCCCTCAGGCCGTCCAAGTACTCGAGACGTGAAATTTCTCTAGATTGCATGTTCGACGCGGGCCGAGCGATGTTCGCACATTACCGTCACGATTCGCTCGACGGCAATCGAGCGCACCCTCGTCCGCGCCGACTGGTCCCGCTTGACGCCGCGAGGCGCCGGGACATCGACTAGCGGCGTCATGTCGAACTTCGTTCCGTCCTCGCGTCGCGTCTTCGGCTGGGGGCTATTGGTGTTCGCGAGCCTCAGCTTGGATTGTCGCAGACTGACCGCCGATCCAGCGAAAGCTCAGGCCGCTCTGCGACCCAGTTCGTTCATCGCCGCCGAGACGATCTACGACGGCGGTTTGAAGGGAGGCTGGCAAGACTGGGGTTGGGGCACACACGATTTATCGGCCGGAGCTGCCCGCATCAACCTTTCCCAGTACGGCGGTTGGATCCTGCATCACGACTCGATCAGCACGCGTTTCGGCGGCCTCGTCTTTCGAGTACGAGCGCCGAGCGTCAACGGGCCATTTTTGGAAGCGCGCTTGGCCAACGGCAACGGCGACGAGTCGTTCCCAGGTGTTTCGCTTGGCGCAGAGTACGGTCGCCCATTGCCCGAAGGCTGGTCGGAGATCTACGTGGCCTGGAGCGAGCTGAATCCGAGCTCGGCGCCATTCGACCGCATCACGCTGCACGCCAAGGCCTCGATTGGCAGCGACCTGGTGCAATTCGACAAAATCGTGCTCACGCGTTTCGACGCGGCGGCGGCCAAGGCCGCGAATGCGGATGCACCGCAGAAACACGTGTCACTCGTGGTCAATTGTCGCGCGCCCGGCCACCCCATCAGCCCGTACATTTACGGGATGGCTGGTGAAGTGACCGACACCGGTGCGACGACGCGACGCTGGGGCGGCAATCGTTCGACGCGCTACAATTGGCAGGCGAACGTGACCAACGCGGGCAAGGATTGGTTCTTCGAGAATGCCAAGGGCGACGACTATCGCAAGTTCCTGAGCGACGATCGCGCTCAGCATCTCACCACCGCTTTGACGATCCCGATCGTCGGTTGGGTCGCCAAAGATCCCGGGTCGTTCGGGTTTCCTATCTCGGTGTACGGACCGCAACACGCCAAAGACCCGTACCGGGGTGACGCGGGTGACGGCACGCGCGCCGACGGCAACGCGATCAAGCCGAATGCGCCCACGCAAACCAGCGTCGAGGCAACGCCCGATTTCATGAAACAGTGGGTGGCAGCGATCGTTCAACAAGACGCGAAAGACCACGCGCGCAGCGTGCAGCAATACATCCTCGACAACGAGCCATCGCTGTGGAGCTCGAACCACCGAGACATCCACCCCGACCCACTCAGCTACGATGAATTGCTGGACCGAACGATTCGCTACGGCAGCGCGATCCGCGCGGCCGATCCGCAAGCGCTGATCGCGGGGCCTGCCGAGTGGGGCTGGACCGGCTACTTCTACTCAGCGCGGGACACCGCGACGAGCGTCACGCTCAGGCCCGATCGACGCGCTCACGGCGACGTGCCGCTACTGCCTTGGTACTTAGGGAAGCTCCGCGAGCACGACCAAGCGACCGGCATCAAGGTGCTCGACATTCTCGACGTCCATTTCTATCCGCAGGGGCAAAACGTGTACAGCTCGAACAGTGACGCAGCGACCGCTGCGTTGCGCCTCCGTTCGACGCGTTCGCTTTGGGATCCAACGTACAAGGACGAATCGTGGATCAACGACAACGTCCAGCTGATCCCGAGGCTGAAAGCTTGGGTCGCGCGAAACTACCCAGGGCTCGCGGTCTCGCTCGGTGAGTACAATTTCGGTGCCGAGCAGCACATCAGCGGCGGCTTGGCACAGGCCGAAGCCCTCGGGCGCTTCGGGACGGAAGGCCTCGACTACGCGTACTACTGGTTCGTGCCGCCCAAGAACTCCCCCGTGTACTGGGCATTTCGCGCTTTCCGCAATTTCGACGGCAAGAACGGGCGGTTCTTGGATCGCTCGCTCGACACGAAGATGGACGCGGAAGTCTCACTCTTCGCCTCACGCGACGACTCGGGTAAGCACCTCGTGCTGATCGCTTTGAACCTGAGCCCGAGCAATGTGGCCAAAGTGAACATCGGCTTGACTGGTTGCGCGACGATCGCAACTCGCCGAAAATATTCCTATGACGCGCAGTCGACATCACTCGTCGACGAAGGCACCAAGTCGGGCGGCACACTGGACGAGACACTGCAGCCGTACTCGATCAACGTCTTCGACGTCGCTCTCAACTGAGGGCCAGCTGGCGTAACGTCGAATCATCGCTCGAACGCTCTGACCGGAAACGCGCCCCCGAAGCGGCTCGGGGGCGCTCGGCCCAAGCTGCAATCTGGGGTTCCCCTGGCAAAATGGGCCGGTCGGGCCTATGTTCCCGCCTGGAGCCGGATTCTTGAGTAACCAGCACACGGGAAAGGCAAACCTGCAGCGAGAGCCAGAGCAAAGGCTAGCGCTCGCCCAACCGGAATCCGACGTTGCAACCTGGCGTGATCCCGAGTGGCAACGGTTGTGGCTCGCGGTCGAGTCTCGTCCGTGGCGCTCACTCGCGCTCATCCCGGCGAGCGAAGGCGCTTCCCCCGACTTCTCGCTGGTCGTTGCGGTTGCCTTGTCGCGCACTGGGATGGTGCATCTGGGTAGCCCGATTCAGGTCGCCGACGCGACGCGCGTCCCGCTCAATCAATTGACTGCGTTTCTCGAAGAGGTACGGCGCTGCACGAACACGGGGGAGCGGCTGCTCGTCGCTCTGCCACCGACGGGCACGAGCCCAATCACGGCAACGATCGCGCAATCCACCGATGCAGCAGTCTTGTGCGTGCTCCTCGATCGCATGAGCTCGTCGCAGGCCAAGAGCACGGTGAAGCTCGTCGGCCAGAGTCGCTTCCTCGGCTCGGCGATCTTTCGCCCCCAGCAAATTGCGACCGCCCGCGCGGCACCTCAAGGGCGCTGAAGCCGCAGATCGATCGCCGTGAAGGAGTACGGCTGCACGGCGACCACGACGCTCCCGGCCTCTGCGTTCTCGACGTGCACCTCGGCTAGAGCGCTCGAGCTCGGCCCGTAACTGAATGCGCGACTCGAGAGCACTCGTCCGCACGTATTGAGATCGACCCTGGCGTTGACCGCAAATATCGGGTCTCGGTTCACGACGATCGCCACGACGTGCGCTCCTGAATCATCACGCGAGGCGAAGATCGAGATCTTGTCGGAATCATGCGTAGGGAGCGAGGTATCCAGGAACCGAGCGCCCGCACCGTCGAAGTTCCGGAACACACGAAATGCCCAAAAAGTTGCGGTATTGGCCTTCGGCCCGTCCCAATAAAACGCGGAATCGAGGCCTTCTTTGCCGAAACGACCGAGCGCCTCGGCGGTCGCAACCCCTCCACTGATGTGCGCGTCTGCGCCGAAGCTCCACTCACCAATGGAGATCTTTCGACCCGGATAGTTTTGAGCCACCCACTCCTTCAGCCGAGGAATGAGGCGAATGGGTTCGTTGATCCAAGACTCGTCTTTGTAGGTTCGATCCCAGAGCGCGCGAGTCGAGCGTATACGAAGCTCCGCGCCGTCCGCGTCGACGCGCGCGTTCTGGCCGTAGATCTTGTCCGCTGCGGGATAGAAATGCACGTCGAGCACGTCGAGCAAACGGTCTCCGGACGTCTTCTCTTGCGCAGCGAGCTTCTGTAGATACCAGGGGATGAGCGGAACGTCACCGTGCGTCAAACGATCGGGGCGAAGTGAGGCCTCGGCCGCCTGATCTTTGCCGGAGAAGAAATAACCACGCCAGCCCCACTCCGCGGGACCGGCAATCACTGCGTCCGGGTCGGCCTTTCTGATTTCAGTCGCGTAGTGGACCGTGCGACTCAGGAGCTCGTCATACGTCACCGGTTCGGGGTGCACGTCGCGGTGCGTCGAGCTCCACAGCGACGGTTCGTTGTCGAGGATGTACATCTGCGCGCCGCGCTTGCCGCGTGCCTTGTCCTTCTCCCGTAAGGTGCGCACCCAGCGACCGATCAGCTCGGGGGGCGCCGCAACGCTCGTCTCGGTTGCTGGCCCGGGTTGGATGTTCGTGCCGTCGGGCTTCACACCGTCGCCCGCCTCCGGTCGGTTGTCGTCGAATTTGCGCTGCTTGCTGAACTTGGTTTTCGGAAACCCGACCGAGGTCGCGTCCTTTGCGACCCAGCCCAGCATCGGTACGGTGACGGCATTGGGTGCCGAGTGACTCACGCCAGCGTCGATCCACTCCCAAATCGTGCCGTTCGCCTGACCGTTCTCGAAGAACCAGTCGTTCCCCGAATTCCAAAACCCGCTGTCCCAATTCAGACGGGACATCAAGTTGCCGCCGATGCGCTGCGCGGACTGCCCGCTGTCCCAGTCGCCGACTGCAGCGCCGTAAATCAGCGGGCTTATCGCATGAGCCGCGCCGTCACACATGACCTCGAGCCCGGCGTCGCGCGTTGGCGCCTTGCCTAGCTTCGTGCTGGTCGACTTAGTGAGCACAATCTTGTCCAAGAGCACCCAACCGGAGTCGACCGTCGAGCGCGCGACGATCGTAATGCGATCGACGGGGAACTGATCCGGGTCGAGCTCGCTCCAATCGATCAGCACCTCGCGCCAGCCCGCATCGAGCGTGGCCACGTGACGCGGCTGCACGGCAACTTGAGCAAAGGCGCTATCCGGCGTGCCAGCTCGCTTGAGATTCACGGCCAAGAATTCCGGCCAGTCCCCCGGCGGCTTGTAGCGAAAGGAGAGCGCACCGAAAGCCGAACGCAGCTCCGCATGATGCAGGACGATTCCGCCGTACCCGGCAAAGGCAACCTTTGCCG
>DATHOI010001013.1:0-4274 GCA_035485095.1 Polyangiaceae bacterium
CATAGCGACCTCTACAAATCACATCCCCGTTTCGACAAAAAGGGGGGACTCACTTTCTCCAACAATCCCGATCGCTTACCCCGCTAACCGATCGGCATTGAGTTTAAACTTCAGACCTGAAACGAAACGGGGGCAGCCAACCAGCGCGGCGGCCCGTTCGTTGCCGTCGGCCTTGCGCCCCGCGGCCGCCCGCGAACGCGCCCGCGCGGAACAAAACTCTGTGCAAGCGGGCTCGCTCGAAGCAACCCCAAATCGAACGAATTGCGGCTGAGCGCGTGGGCTCGGCTCGAGCGGGCGACCGCGCAGTCGACGCGAGCGAACGGGAAGGCTAGGATTTGCGGCTCACCGTGGATACCGGCCCCATTACCGAACGCAGAAGGCTCGGCGACCGCTTCGTCGTGGAGCGAGAGGTCGGGCGTGGCGGGGCGGGCATCGTGTACCGCGCTTACGATCTGACGAGCCAGCAAACCGTGGCGCTGAAGGTCATCGCGTCCGACGGTGGCGTCGCGCCCGAGGAAGAAGCGCGCTTCACCCGCGAAGGTCAGCTGCTCGAAAATCTGGACCATCCGGGGATCGTGAAGACCGTTGGCTTCGGTGTGCTCGACGAGAGCGGGCGGCCGTTCGTGGCCATGGAGTGGCTCGAGGGTGAAGACTTAGCCGCACGCCAGAAGCGTGAACCGCTGACGATCCCGCAATCGGTCGAGCTGACCATCCGCGTTGCCGAGGCGCTGGAAGCCGCACACGCGGCCGGCGTCATTCACCGAGACATCAAGCCGGGCAATCTGTTCCTGTGCAAATCACCTGGTGGCGAAGGCTTTCTCGGCCCGTGGCTGGTGAAGCTGGTCGACTTCGGGGTGGCTGCCAAGAGCGACATCCGCATCACCCGCACGGGTGATGTGGTCGGCACCCCCGCGTACATGGCGCCCGAGCAAGCCCGTGGGGACGCGCCGATCGACGCGCGTTGCGACATTTACTCACTCGGGGCAACGCTCTTCGAGCTGATCGCAGGCCGCCCTCCGCATGTCGGCCCGACCGTGATCGCCACGTTAGCGCGCCTCGTGACGACCGCGCCGCCGCGTCTCAGCGAGCTACGCCGTGAAACGCCGCCCGTGCTCGACAACCTGGTGAGCACCATGCTGAGCACCGACCCCACGGCGCGACCGAGCGACATGACCGAAGTGCTCGGCATGCTGCACGACGCCACACGCGACTCGCAGCGCGTGAGCTGGGTCGACACGAATCAGGAGCCCGCGCGCTCGTCGCGGCTCGGCTCGAGCGCGTCGCGGCTCGTTACGTCGATCGTGGCCATTCGTTTTGCGACGCCGTCCGCGCGCGAGCGCGCGCTGGAGCAACTCCGTCAGCGCGGAGCCGACGCAGTACCGCTCGGTCAGGACTCGATCGTCGCTCATTTGGGCGCGCGGCGCGCAGTCGGCAACGAGGCGGCCGTCGGGCTCGAGCTGGGTCGGCGGCTCGCGCGAGCCGGCGCACGCGTGGGCGTCGCGAGCGGCCGCGCGCGCTTGAACTGGACCTACGACACCGGCGAAATGCAGCCCGTCGGCGAGGTCGTCGATCGCGCTTCGTCACTGGCACGAGACGCGGAAGCGGGCGTGGTGTTGGCGGACGCGACGACCAGCGAGCTCGGGCGCGGGCGCTATGAATTTCGCACGCGCGACGACGGCTCGTCGGTCGTGGGTGAGCCCGTGCACGGTCGGCGCAGCGCGGGTGGCGCGCCGTTCGTCGGGCGCGATCCAGAGCTCGCGCAGGTGCTCGGCGCGTTCGAGCGCTCGCGGCTCGACACCACTCCGGTGTTGGTTTCGATCGCGGGGCCACCGGGCATCGGCAAGAGCCGCTTGCGCCGCGAGGTCATGGCGCGCATCTCCGCGCAAGCAGAAGCTCCGCACATCGTCTTGCAACGGAGTGAAGCGTACGCGCAGGGCCACGCGCTCGGTGCCGCGGCAGACGTCCTGCGCGGCATCATCAGTTTGCCCAAGGGCGCGACCAGCGCCGAGGCGGCGAAGGCCATCATCACGCGCCTCGGCCCTTCTACGCGCGACGAGCTGACGGCAAAAAATCGCGACCTTTTGGCTCGCTTGCTGGCCAACGAGCCCCTGCCGGAGGGCCTCGACCCGCGTGGCTCGCGCGACGTGTTGTGGCTAGCCATGACCGACCTCGTGCTGCACGTCGCCGCCAACGATCAGACCGCGATCTTGATGGAGGATTTGCAGTGGGCCGATCCAGAGAGCATCGGTTGGCTCGATCACATGCTGGGCCGCGCTACGGGCCGCTCGCTGCTGGTCATGGCGTTGATCAGGCCGGATTTCTGGTCCGATCAGGCCAATCGCTTCGCAGGCCGCGATCACGTGCGGCTCGAGCTGCGTCCGATTTCCAAGCGCGCCTCGCGCGCCATTGCGCGTGCGGTGGTCGGTGAAGCCGTGGCCGAAGACATCGTCGATCGCATCGCGGAACAGGCCGCCGGTTTGCCGCTATTTGCCGAAGAGTTGGCGCGGCTCAGCGCTTCGGGGCGCGACACCGCGCATGCGCCCACGATCGAAGCGGCGATCCAAGTCAGCTTGGACGCGCTCGACGAAGAGTGCCGGGACGCGGTCGGCCGGCTCAGCGTTTTCGGTCTGACGTGCTGGGACTCGGCGCTCGAGTCGCTCGGCATGCCGCGCGCCGAGAGCGTGATGAAGGCGCTCGTCGCCTCCGAGATCTTGATGGAGCAGAACGTGTCGCGCTTTACCGGCACGCGCGAGTGGGTGTTCAAGCACGCCTTGGTGCGCGAGGTCGCCTACTCGTCGCTCGGCGAGAGCGAACGCAAGGAGCTGCACGCGCTGGCCGCGGCTTGGCTGAATTCCATGGGTGAGGACTCGGCGACCGTCGCCGGCCAGTACGACCTCGGTGGTCAACACGCGCGCGCCGCCGAGCACTGGGCACGCGCCGCGCAGCGCGCGCTCGCCACCAACGCGCTCGCCGACGCCATGACCATGGCCGAGCGCGCGTTGATGTTCGCGGAAGACAAGCCAGCAGGCTTTTTGCGCGCGTCTTACTTGGACGAGGCGTGGAGCCGCCTCGACCCGCGCGCCAGCGATCGCGAATCAGCCATTTTTTCGATGGAAGACAACGTGTACGACGAAGCGAGCGCCGTGCGCGCGCGCGGCGCGCGTGCCCGCTACGACGACGCGCGCGGCTCGGGCGAAGGCATCAGCGAGCGCTTGGCCGAGGCCCGCGACCAAGCCTCCGCGCTCGGCTTGCAGGACGAAGAAGCGCGCTGTTCGGCCGTGCTCGCGTCACGCGTCGCCTTCGCCGGGCGCTTCGCGGAAGCAGAAGCCGAAATCAAGCGCCTGCTCAAGCTCGCCGAGCAGCAGAGCACGAGCGCCGCTGCGGTGGACGCCTACCAAACGCAGGCCATCGTGCGGCAGACGCAAGGCGCGCTCGGCGCGGCGCTCGAAGCGCGCCGCAATGCGGCGCATGCGGCGCGCGGTGCTGGGCTCAAAGAGCGCGAAGCCATGCTGATGACCAACCTCGGCTTCGCGCTGACCACCATCGGCGCGCGCCAAGAGGCGCGCACGACACTCGAGACCGGGCTCGCTCTCGCCGACGCGATCGGTAGCCTCGGTGCGGTACGTCATGCGCAAATGAATTTGCTCGGCTGGGCCGCGACGTTCGGCAACGACAAGCAGCTCGAGGCCAATCTGGCCGAGGTGCGCGCCGACGCGGACGCGGCAGCGAGCGGCGTGTGGGCAGCGCCAGATAGAGCCAATTTAGGCATGCTTTTCTATCGCGGCAGCGAGCTCCTGCGCGCCAGCGCGGAGCGCGAATGGCGGCGCGCGTTGGGCCTCTTGCGGCTGGCCGCGCAGGCATATCGCACGACCGGTCATCGCGACGTGTTGCCGGTCGCGCTCGGTCTCTGGGCAGAGGCAGAGCGGCGCTGCGGCAACGCTTCCGGCGCGGTCGAGCTCGCGCGCGAAGCCGCCAATTTACTCGACCAAGGAGCGCCGAGCCTGCTCAACGAGTCCGCGGTGTACCTCGCCTTGCATGCGGCCTATGTCGCAATCGGCGAAGAAGAAGCTGCGCGCGAGGCCGTGTCGCGCGGCATGCCGTCGCTCGTGCGGCGCCTGCATGGGCTCGTCGGCACGCCCTACGCTCGGCAATTTCTGACCGAGCTCCCGGACAATGCGCGGCTGCTCGCCGCGTCCGAGGGCTACGGCCTCGTTCCAGATGCGATTCACCGTGTGCTCGAATCGACTTCGTGAGCGAAGCTCGCGCCTGATACT
>DATHOI010001014.1:0-2626 GCA_035485095.1 Polyangiaceae bacterium
ATTGGAGAAATCCCAGTCGAGCATCACGCGCGGCGCTTCGGTTATTCCAAGTTCGGCGGCGGTCGCTTCTTTCGCGGCCTGATGGATCTGCTCACGGTCGTCTTCTTGCTGCGCTACGGGCGGCGCCCCGCGCACTTTTTCGGCGCTGTGGGCTCGCTCACGCTCGCGACGGGCACCATCATTTTTGGCTATTTGTGCGTGATCTGGTTGCAAGGGCAATCGATCGGCCATCGCCCGCTCTTGATCTTGGCGGTGCTACTGATCGTGGTCGGCGTGCAGATCTTGGCTACTGGCCTGATCGCCGAGCTGATCGTGCACTTGGCGCGCACCGAGCTGCCCTACGTCTTGAAGCGCGAAGCCGAGCACACGCCGCTCGAGATCGAAGAGCGCATCACGGTGCTGCGCTCCTAAGCCTGCGAGACGCCCTGCTGTTGATGGTCACGCGCCGCGTCGCTGATCAGCCTAGCCTTCGGCGTCAAGGCTCGCCGCAGCCGCAAGAGTGGCCCGCTTCGCGCGAAATCTCGAAATTTAGACTCGAACATCGAATCCCAGCGCTCGCTCAGCACTGCCTCTCCGCGCGAGAAGTCGAAGTTTAAACTCAATGCCGTTCACTTAAGCGGCGAACCCTACGATATGTTGTGGGGGCAGCGTGAGCGATCGGGTCCATATTGTGGTCTCGGTCCTTAACCGAACGGCATTGAGTTTAAACTTAAACATCGACTCTGAGTTGGAGAGGACTCGCTTCGAGAGCCGGCACCCTCCGCGAGCCCACCCGCGCA
The DNA here is from genome assembly GCA_035485095.1 of Polyangiaceae bacterium. Classification (GTDB taxonomy): domain Bacteria; phylum Myxococcota_A; class Polyangia; order Polyangiales; family Polyangiaceae; genus PMG-095. The sequence goes on from DATHOI010001014.1 coordinate 780, forward strand.
GATGTTCTGGGCGCGCCGAGCGCACTGGCACCGCGCTCACCGCGCGCAGCGCTTGAGCACGAACCAAACTACGACGTCCGCGCACAACGAGGCCGCTCGCGACGCCACGGCGATGCCGAGCGCAGGCGCGCTGCCTAACGCGGGCGCCAAGCAGAGCGACAGAATCGCTTCGCGTACGCCCACGCCGGCGGGCGCTGCGAGCGCCACGAAACCACCGACGGTCGCGAGCGCGTAGAGCCCAGACGTCGACAGTGCGAGCTCCGGCGTCGCACCAAACGCGCGGGTTAGTAGGAACCCGTGCACGGCCCAGGTCGTCCAATACAAAAGGTGTGAAAGCGGCAGCGACAACGGCACGAGCGGACCCACGCCCTTGACCTTGAGCGCGCGCACGGCAAAGGCCGGCAAGCGCGCGCGGTCCACCAGCGTGAGCGCGAGCAGCGACGCCGCAAACGCGAGCACGACGGGCACCGCCCACGCGCCGAGTAGCGCAGTCAGGCCGCTGCGCGACGGCAAGCACAAGAGCGAGGCGAAGCCGAGCGCGCCGCCCGTTGCCGTCCACGACAACATCTCGAGCCCCACCGACGACCCGACGGCGACGGCCGGTACACCCAAACGTGGAGCACCCGCCATGCGCACGAAGGGCAGGCCGACCATGCCCGGCGTATAACGCGCGAGCTGCGAATCCATGTACAGCGAGAGCGCGCGAGCGCGCGGCACCGAACGCGCCGTCATCCGCTCGATCAGCGCGATCCAACCGCGACCTTGCAGCAAGCAGCCCAGCGCGAGCGGCAACATCGAGGCGAGCGCCCAAGGCACGTTCAGGGAGACCTCGGCCTTCCGCCAACGGTGACTCAGATCCCACGCGGAATAGAGCACGAAGCCGAGCGCGACGGTCATGAACAGCGGCCCGAGGCGCCGCTTCAGCCCGGGTTTTTCCGGGCCGGGATTGCGCGGAGCGCCGGGTTCGCGCCGAGGCTCGGGCTCTCGCGCGGGCTCTCTCCCGAGCTCCGGGGTCTCGCTCAAAGCTGCCAGTCGCTGATGAGCTGCTTGTTCTGTCCGGTGTCCGCGCCGCGCTTGAACAGGGCAAACTCGGCGACGCGTTTGATGACGCCGTATTGCCCGCTCTCGATGGCCGCTTTGAGCGTCGGGCGCGTATGAGACAGCTTGAGCTCTTTGCTCGAGGCCAAGATGTAATCCGCGTTGTGCGGCCCCTGACGCATGGTGAACATCTTCACGCGGGAGGACACGTGCGGGCCAATGGTCTCGGTCGCTGCCACCGATGCGTCCTTCGGGATCAGCGCCGCCAGCGACATCAGCTGGTCGTAGCGCTGCGCTTCCGTCGCGCTCCAGTCGAAATCGATGAAGTTGTAGCCGCCCTTGAACGAATTCGGGCGCCGCGAAAACGCGCCGTAATTGTAGGTCAACACCAGCGAAGCACAGACCATCGTGGTGGCCGCCGCGCGCATCCGAGGCAGGCCAGAGTCGAGGCTCTTGCCGAGCGCTTCGAGCGCCAACGGCGTAGCCAAGAACAAGTACGGCGCCCAATGCATCACGTAGTGAAATGAGAACAGTGTCGGCGGGTCATAGTTGGTGACCAACAGCGTCAGCAAAATCCCAGGGATGAACGCAGCCCACAGGTACCAGCGGCGCGCCGGCAAGAAGGCCACTGGCACCAGCAAGTGCAGCAAGTAGACGAGCTTCTTCTCCACCACCATCTTCGACAGCACGAAGAGCGGGTTCGTGATCAGCGTCTTAATCACGCTCTTATAACCCTTCTCGCCGTCGGCCCAGAGGTCCTTGTACATGTTCGGGTACCACCACTCGCCCGCGTCATCCATGACGTGAAA
>DATHOI010001015.1:0-2057 GCA_035485095.1 Polyangiaceae bacterium
CTCGGACCGCCGCTCTTTAACTCAACTGGGTCTTGAAAACCAACTTCGACCAATCCGCGCGAAAAACCTGGGAAAACGGCGCCCGACGGCCCCCCGAGCGGGAGCTCGAGCCGAGCGGGGTAGGAGCGGCAGCGCGAGGTCGCGCGGAGTAGGACATCAGCACACGTGGCGCTCGGATTAGGGCAAGCACCCTACCCCAATTCAGCTGTTTTCTCAGAAGAATCACGAGCTTTCGTGACTCGCTCTGCGCATAATTCTGAGGCGGATGCCTGAGCCAAAAGCGACGCGGACACTATTCAAGGAAGCTCAGCTGATGCGCAAACCTCGCTCGTCCACCCTCACTGGTTTTTCCGCTGTGGCAGCATTGCTGCTCGGCGTTGCGTGCGGCAGCCCCGCCAACAACGGCGCGCTGTTCTCTACGAACAACTCGCCGCTCGGCGGTGGCTCAGGCGGCAGCATGGTTGAGAGCGGAAACGGCGGCAGCGCTGGGACCAGTCCCACGGCGGGCAGCGGGCCTCAGCCGGTGGGCGGCAGTGCGGGCGCGCTGAGCACGAGCGGAGCCGGCGCTAGCACAGCCGGCAGCGGAGGCGATTCGGCGCAGGGCGGCTTGCAGAATGGCGGCTCGGCGGGCAGCTCGGGCGGGCAGCCCAATGGTGGCTCCGCTGGCGGCGGCACGCTCAGCGACTGCTCCACATTTGGCAATGGCGCGACGTACTACTCGGGGACCCAGCACTGCTACCTCGTCGTGCACGACATGGCGACCTTCAGTGACGCGGAAACGCACTGCATGGGCCTCGGTGCGCATCTCGCCACGCTGTCGGATCAGCAGGAAAATGATTTCGTCTGGGGGCTCGACTCGAACGACCATTGGATCGGCGCAACGGACGGCAAAGATCCAAAGGTCGCGGGCGTTGGAACGTACGCGTGGGTCGACGGCGAGCCGTTCGACTACACCGACTGGTCAACGGGGGAGCCGAATGGCCTGGCCTCCGCTTGCATCGGCATGAATGGCGGCGGCACGTGCTACGAGCACTGCGCTTTTCAGTGGGCTGGCGGCGCCAACCCCGGTGAGTGGAACGACCAGCAATGCGCGCACACCAGTGAAGCCGTGTGCGAGTGGGACCACTGAAGCGTCACGCTGAGCTGAGCCGAGCTGAGCTTGCCCTCGGCGTCACCGCGCCCACGCCCCCACTCTGGAGCGCCCTACCTGCGACCCTTGAAGCCCATCATGTTTTGCACGGCGGACTCGCTCTCTTCGGCGATCTGGTCTTGTTCGCGCGCGATGTCCGCGCAACCTTCGCATAGCTTCTTGGTCTTGCCCGAGACCTTCACGACCACGAGCTCGTCGCTTTCTTCACCACAACCTTTGCACGTCGCCATGACTCGAGTGTAACGAGTTTCGGCGAGGGTTAGAAGTGGCGCGGCGTGATCGCGAGATCCGCATACACGCCAAAATGGTCGGATGGCCACACCGCTTCTGCACCTGAACGAAGCGCGACGTTGAACGCCACCTCGGCGTGCATGGGCTCACCGCGGAATTGCCGGTCGGGGCCGCGCACGAAGATGTAGTCGATGCGCCGCGAGGGCTCGCGCGCCTTCAGTGCGTAGTCGTTCGCGCGATCGAAAGTGTGGCCCGGACCGTCGCCTGCGAACACCCACGCGTCCGCGAAGTACACGGTCTTGCCCTCGAACGCGCACAAACCGGTCAAGTAGCGAATCTCGTCAGCGTCCGGCGCGGCGTTGAAATCACCCATTAGAACCGGAGGTAACAGCGGGCCGTCGATCGGCGCGAGCTCCGCAATGCGCTCGGCGATGAACGCAACTTGCCGCTGACGCACCGAACCGTGATGAAATTTCCAATTGAGATGCGTAACGAACACCGGCAAGCGCCCGTGCGGCGTGTCGCACGATGCGTACAGCAGCGAGCGCGATTCACCGCTCTCGAGGCCGGGCAGTTGGAAGCTCTGCTGTTCCACGATGGGGTAGCGCGAGAACACCGCGTTGCCGAATTTCAGGCCGTTGCCATAGTCGCTGGCAACGCTGTACGCGATCTGAAA
>DATHOI010001016.1:0-12631 GCA_035485095.1 Polyangiaceae bacterium
GGCATCGCGCTGGACGCGAACGGGCTCGTGTACATCATCGACACCGCCCACCAAAGGATCCGCGCGGTCGATGCATTCGGCCAGATCAGTACCTGGCTCTCGGCGAGCACGGCGACCTGCAACTCCGCCGACACCCTCTACCAATTGCAGCCGGCTTCTCAGATCACGTTCGATTCGACTGGGGGGGCGTACATCAGCGGCTACTCTTGTGGGGCGGCGACCGGCAACAGCTACGCACTTGGATTGATGTTCCGCTCCAGCACCGGGGTGATTTCGCGCATCCTCGGCAACAACGTCGTCAACACCGCCGAGAATCAGCTCGCGACGAGCACGTCGCTCCCCGACCTCGGCGGCTTCGCCATCGACAGCGCGGGCAACATTGCGATTTCGATCTATAGCAACCAGCGAGTCCGGTTGATCACGAAGTCCACCGGGAAGATCAACACCATCGTGGGCAATGGGGTGGGTGGCTACAACACCGCTGCGGACGCTTTCACGCCGCCTGGCGACTACGAGCCGGCGCTCGGAGTGGAGGTCAATTATCCACTCGCCGTCGCGTACGCACCCGGGAATCACTTGGTGATTTGCGACACCAACAACTTCGCGGTTCGCGAGATCTGGTAATTCATGTCTGGCGACCCGGCATCCCTCCAACCAGGCACGGTCCTCGCGCGGAAATTTCGCGTGATCCGTTGCCTGGGCGAGGGCGGCATGGGCGCGGTGTACGAGATCGAGCATGAGCTCACCAAGCACCGCCGCGCGCTGAAGCTGCTCCATGCGTCGATGACGCAGACGCCGAGCGTGGTCGAGCGCTTCTTGCGCGAGGCGTCTGCGGCGGGGCGCGTGGGCAACCCGCACATCGTCGAGTCCTTCGATGCGGGCACGCTGGACACGGGCGAGCCGTATTTGGTGCTCGAAATGCTGCGCGGTGAGACGCTGGCGCAGACCATCAGCCGCGGGCCCATGCCGCTCGCCCTGATGGTGGATCTGATTGGGCAAGCCTGCGACGGCATTCAGGCCGCGCATGCCGTGGGCATCGTGCATCGGGATTTGAAGCCCGATAACTTGTTCGTGATCGAGCAAGACGGCGCGCCGTTCGTGAAGATTTTGGATTTCGGGATCTCGAAATTCGATCCCTCGCAGACCGGCGGCATGGCGCTGACGCAAGCGGGCGCCGCGCTCGGCACGCCGTATTACATGTCGCCCGAGCAGATCCGTGGGGAAGTGAGCCTGGATGCGCGCGCGGACATCTATGCGCTGGGCGTCATTTTGTATGAATGCGCGGCGAGCGTGCGCCCCTTCGACGCGGAAACGCTGACGCATTTGGCGATTCTGATTCACAGCGGGCAGCCCAAGCCCCTCGCTGAGCTGCGTCCGGATCTACCGCCCGCGTTCATCGAGCTCGTGCAACGCGCGATGGCCAGCAATCGCGATCAACGCGTGCAGACCGCGGCCGAGCTGTGCGCGGGGCTCGAGCAGTTCGGCGCGGTGTCGTTCCGCAGCCGCAACTCGAGTCCGAGGTCGATGTTGCCCGCGTCGGTGGTGCCAGCACGCACGCTCGGCACGAGCGCAGCAGGGGTTTCGGTGCGCGCCGCCACTGAAGCCAAGCCGAAATCAAACGGGCCGCTGATTGCCGGGCTCGGGCTCGGCGCTATCGCGCTCGGGGCCATCGCTGTCGTCGCCTTGCATCGCCCAGCACCCGCGCCGCCGAGCACCGCTGAGAGTGCGCCCCCGGTCGCAGCTGCCGTTCCACCGCCCGCTGCTTCGCCCGCCACGGCCTCGGCAGCACCCGCGGTTGCGCCATCCGCAGCACCTGCACCTGCACCCGCGCCCGCTCCGTCAGCCGCGCCAATCGCGGTCGGGCCGGATGTCGTCCACTCGCTCGAGGCACCTCCCAGCGCGTCAGGCGCGCCGGCCGATTCCGGCGCGGCACACCGCGCTGGCACGCCCCCGTCCACGAACGCCGCGGCTGATCATAAGTCTCGACGCACCGACGAGAGAGGGCTAGCAAAAGACAATCCCTTCCGATGACAGCTCCGAAATCCGCTCTCGCTTTGCTGGCACTCTCTCTGTTCGTCGTTTCTGAGGCCCGCGCCGCGGATCCAGATCCAGTCGCCAAAAAGCCGGCTGCTGCGCCGAGCACCGCTGCCAAGAAACCCGCAGCTGACTCGGGCGCTGCCGCAAAAAAGCCCGCTGAGCCGGAGTCGGCAGAAAAGAAAGAAGCCGCCGCGCGCTTCGACCGCGGGCTCGAGCTGTTCGATCAGGGTGACAATGCGGGCGCGCTCGCTGAGTTCAAGCGCACGTACGAGCTCATGCCGAACCCGGTCGTGCAGTACAACTTGGGCCTGGTCTACGCGGCGATGGGGCGCCCGGTCGAAGCCGTCGACGCGCTCGAGCCAATCGCGGCCTCAACCACACTCTCGGCGCAGCAGCGTGAACGCGCTCAGAAGACACTCGCCGAGCAGCAGGCGCGCATCGGTCGGCTTGCGGTCACGACGACTCCCGAAGTGGCCCGCATCGAGGTCGACGGCGTCGACGTCGCCAAGACTCCGCTGACCGCGCCAATCCGCTTGCCCGAGGGGTCGCACGTCGTGAGCGTCGTCGCCGAGGGTTTCTCGCCCTCGCGCAAAGAGGTGTTGATAGCCAGCAACGCCGACACCAACTTGCACTTCGACTTGGTGGCGACCGAAGGCAAACGCCTCGCAAACCTGACGGTGCGCTCGCGGCTCGCAGGAGCCGAGGTGCTGCTCGACGGCCAAAAGGTAGGCCAAACGCCGCTCGAAACGTCCTTGCCGGTAGCAGCCGGCCACCACAAGGTCGAGCTGCGTCGTCCCGGCTACCTCAAAGCCACACAAGAGTTGGATGTTGATGAGGGCGGCAGCGCGGAGGTGGAGCTCGCGCTCAACATCGACAGCGCGGCGCAAAGCTCGGATCTCGGCAGCCTCGAGCTCAAGACCAAGAATCGCCAGAGCACGCTATTCGTGGACGGCGCGAGCCTCGGACCGTACTCGGCGCCCGTTCGCTTGCCGCGCGGGCCGCATCACATTCGGCTGGAGGTGGCCGGCTTTCAGCCATACGAGCGCGACGTCACCGTCGACCCGAGCCAAAGCAATGTCGTCGAACCGCAACTCGAGCCCACGGCCGAAACGATCGCGGCGCATGATTCGAACATACACATCCATCGCACGCTGGGTTGGATTGGCGTCGCGGCGGGCGCGGTGATCGCTGGCGCGGGCACGGGCTTCTTGGTCGCCAATGCGTCGACCAAACAGAAGGCCCAAAACGACCTGAATACGGCGACGGCGGCACAAAAATCCGAGACTGGCCAGTACTGCGACATCGCCGCCGGGGCCGATTTCAACGTATGCAATGCCTACGTCGCCTCCCAACAAGCCAAGCTCAACTCCGCGCAGTCGAACGACTTGATCGGTTATGTGGGCATCGGCCTAGGCAGCGCCGTGCTCATCACCGGCGTCGTCCTGCTATTCACGGGCGACGACCCGCACGAGTTCGATCATTCGAACGCATCGGGGAGCGACGCGAATCGGATGCGCTTCGCGGTGACGCCTGGGCCTGGGAATTTCGGGGCGGGGCTAGCGCTCGCTTTTTGAGCGGGCGCAGCTTCGGTCGTGGCCGGATTCGAGACCGCGCGCCTGGCGACTCGCGCGCTGGTTCTCAAAATCCGACCCACCCTGGCATCGGCTGTTTTCATTTGAAATCTGAAGTTTAAACTTAAACATCAGGTTTCGCATCGCGGGAGAGGGCGGGTCTGAATCCGCGCGCTGGGCGCTATCGACTCGAGGGCCACTACCAGCTTTCTAGCGCACTTCGACTAGCTCCAAGTACCTGAGCCAAGCGTCCCCCGCATGCTGTGGGTAGTCGATGCGCACGTGCAGATCGACGGGGCTCCCCGGGACACCGCCGACGAGCGCACGCGGGTCGGGCATTAGGTAGCTTGGACCCGGCGAGAACTGGTAGCGCAACAGAAAGCCAAAACCACGGCGAATTTCAGCCTCCAGCAGCGCGAGCTGGGCAGCGTCGATGCCCGCGCTGCGCGCCACCGCGAGCGTCGCGACCGCCGCTTCCAAACGACTCGCCAGCGGCGTCAGCCGTGGCGAAACGAAGGGACCGCGACTGAGCGCGCCGTCGTACTCGGGGCGTTCCGGTGGCGACGTGTATTGCATGTTGCGATTCGCGGCTTGCCAATCCAAACAGAATTGTAACGCGCGGCGGTCCGGCGCACGTTGCCAGAGATCCTCGAGCACCTGACACGTCCAGTGCTCTGCACCCCAAAAGTAGTGAGCGCCGAGGAACAACGCCGGCCGTGCGACGAGAAACGCAAGCCCACGCCGCGCGCCGTCCAGATCTTGCGCGGCTTGGCTGATGCGCGCGACGCGCGACAGCGCAAATGCAGCTTCACCGGTGTAGTACTCGACTTGGAGGTTGATCGCGTGCTGCTCTTTGACTGAGTAGAAGTGCTGAAAGTCTCCGCTTGGAAGCTGCTGCGAGCGCAAAAATGCCGCTAGATCGAGGGCCGCATCGCGGAACTCGGAGGCGCCGCCATTCAACAGCTCGACATATGCGAGCAGCGCGAGCGACGCGGAGCCGATGTCCACTTCATCACCCTCACCCACGCATGAGTGCGCGCCACAGCGCAGCGTCGCGTGGTCCTTCATGAACGCGCCCGCCTGACGCGCGGCGCGAAAAAGCCGCTGATCTTTGAGTTGGTTCCCGGCGCGCGCCAAAAAGTACGTCGCGCCTGCGTGGCGCGGATAGTTGTAGTCAGGCGCATCCCCGCCCGTCATCGCGTTCACTTCATAGCGGAAGGAACCGTCGCGCTTCTGATTGCGGGCCAGGTAGCGCGCCGCGCTCTGCACGCTATTTTTGATCTCGGCGAGGCTAACGTCACTGTCCTTCAATCGGCGGGGGAAGCGCTGATCGCCGCGCACGGCGAAGCGTCGGAAACTGCCGTGACGAAATAGCTCGTCGGGCGTCGTCTTGAGCTCGCCGGCGAGTGAGGCCAGGACTTTGTCTGGGTCGACCCCGAGCACCAGCTGAAGCGGTCCCAGCTGCAGGTTGCTCTCGTAGGCCTCGATTTTGAGCAGATCATCGGGCGTCACGTAGGCCGTGCGACCTTGGTAGCTGACGCTGACGCCGTCCCGCACCGGCGCCACCGAGGCCGCGAAAACGAGCCGATTGAGCGCCAAAATCGGCGCCGAATCTACGATTTGCTCGATGCTGCGCGTCGAGCCGGGGACCGCGCTCTCGAGCCCGAGCACGTGCTCGGCCTGCCCCGTCACCACACTGCGTGCGACGCGCGTTCCGCCGCGCCAGAGACTCACGATCGTCGTCCCGCTGGGTGCGCGAGTCCGGTCCAACCGAAGCGCACGCCACAAGATGAGTGACAGAACGACCAAGGCGAGCGCGTACGCGAGCAAGACTCGCGCGAGGCCACGCAGCGTCATGATTCGCGCTCGCCGACCCGCCCTTTGAGCCAGAGCAATTGCACCGCCGGGAGCAACAACGTGTACGGCACGAGCAGCGCCAAGACCAAGCCCGAGACAGCCGTGGCGACCATGCCGTCTTCACCATGCACGCTGCGCAGAAACACCATCGTCAGTACGATCAGAGCAACCAACAATAGGCCGCCGACGAAGGTGACCCAGGCGGCGATCGAGAGCGCCCGGAGCGCCCAAGGCAAACGAGCCAAGAGCGCCACCGCGCTCACCAGCTCAACACCAGCCAGCAAGGCAGCAGGGCAATCCACCGCCCAAAAGCGCGGGTGCATCAGGCCGAATACGCCGACCAGCAAAATCACGGCGACGAGCGCATTCAATACGGCAAAGCTGACGCGCGCGCGGGATTCGGACACGTTGGCCATGACCGGCCGCGATGTAGCATGACCGGACGGTTACGGCGAGAGGCGGAACATCGCTACGGCGAGAGGCCGAACACCGCGATCCCCGGCACGGTGCCCGGCTTGCTCGAGGTGCTCGCCAAGTACACGCGGCCAGCCGCCACGGTCGGCACCGCGAACTTCGCCCACGCGGGGAGCTTACTGTCCCAGAGCCGCGCGAGCGTGGTCGCGGACAACGCCCACAGGTGACCGCCGCCGTCATCCGCGTCGATGGCCGATGCCCATAAGATCGCCGAGCTCGAGCGAGCACCGTGCGCGGAGAGCGACAGCACTCCGCCGCTCGCGACCAGCGGCACATCGGCGGTGGCGAGCGGGCTCACGATCCCGGTCTGATAGTCGTAAGTGAACGATTTGAGGCGATCGAGCGCCGGCCAATAGAAAATCAAACCCGTGTCCGCGCCGCCATCCTCAACTTCGGGATGAAAGAACACGGGCGAGCCGTGCAGCTGCGGCCCGCCGTCGTAAGAGTAGATGTACTTGGTTTGCCCCTGAGCAAGCGCTGGCGCGGTGAAGACCTCGAGCGGATCTTGCGTCGGTCGCAACGTGAGCCGATCGAGCACGTACAAGATCCCGGATTTTCCCCCGGAAATCAGGCGTGAGCTGTCCGGGATCAAGAGCGGTCCTGCGGTTCCGAGATCGATGTCGTTTTTTTCCATGTACTGGAACACGTTGCCATCTGCTTGATACGGGCGATCATCCCAGTAGTGCGTCGAGCTGCTGGGAGCAGCAAGGGACAGACGCACGATGCTGTCTTCGTCGCCCTGCGGCATCGTCGGGAAATCGGCCGGCGCAGCGGGCGTTGGCTGATGGATACCATTGCCCGTCGCGAAGTAGATGGCGCTGTCGTCCGCAGCCGGTCCATTTCCGGATTGCCAGATCGCGCCGCCGCCAAAATCTGGGGTCGAGCAGTACACGCTCGGCGGAGTCGACAGATCGCTCGCCGAGTAGCCGAATAGCCAACCGTGAAAGGGGAAATCTTCCTCGTGCGCATTGCCGTTCGGGCCTGAGCCGAACGAGACGAACACTTTCCCTTGCTGCAAGAGCAACGCAGAGCGGCTCCAATGTAAATTCGGATCGAAGAACGTGGGCATGGCAGAGGCGGCGCTGATCACGCTGCCCGCTATGTCGATGCTCCGCTCGATCTGACCGTTCGCGAGCTCGATCGCGAACAGGCGCTGCATGCAGTGCGGGACCTCCGGCGGGTAGTTCGGGTCACAGTCGCGCGACACGACGTACACCGTGCCCGTGCTGGAATCGATCACGGGGGTCGCCAAAATTCCGTTATTTCCAGCCACATTTCGCGCGGAGAAGGCCGGTACGCCAAGCTCGTGATCCTGGCCGAGCTGCCACAGCGGCGGGCTGCCCGGTGCGTCTGCGTCGAAGGCAAACAGGGAATCTGCCATGGTCGCGACGAGGAGCAGGTTCTTCGTACCGCCCTCGGTGGCCACGTCTTCAGCGTACAGCGGCTGCGCGTACACCTCGCCGTCGACCGCGTACGTGCCAAGCTCGCTGAGGCCCGCCACGGAGCAGGTGTCCAGCGCGGTCTCGGTCAAGGTGGCGCCCGTGCGAGCGATGTCATTGTGCTCGGTCAACACCGCGTGAGACAGCACGCCCGCGTCGCTGCTCGAGGTCAGCGAGTCGGCGCACGGCCCCGCCTCGATCACGACTAGCGGACTGGTCTTCGGAGCTTCGCCGTGACAGGCGGAACAGGCGGCGAGCGCGAGTAGAGCAGACTGGAATGAGCGCGCTTGGCGAACGCCGCGCGCCCGGCTCACCGCGCGCTCCGGGCATGTTCGAGCGCGCGCTGCGCGGCGCCGAGCCCAGAACGCGCCGCAACCAAGGCCGTGCGCGAACGCCCCGCGATCGCATCGCCAGCCGCAAATAGCCCGGGATTTCCCGGCACGGAGCCGTCCGCCGAAGCGGCGATGCCCACCTCGAGCAGCGTGCCCAAGCCCCGCTCCACGAAATCGACGCTGGCCAGTGAGGACACGCCTTCTACGACCTCATGGTCGAGCTCGAGCGCGACGGGCGCGTCGAACGAAAGGCGAAAACCGGTGCCCCCGCGGCGCTCGAATGAACGCTCCAGCGCGATACCTCCGGCAGCGACGCCACCCGTGGCCAACACCACGCTCGAAAACTCGGCAGCGACGCCGGCCTCGGTTTCGATGCGGAAGCCCGTACCGATCGGCGTCAGCCGCACGACCCGACCGCGCTCGACGTGCGCGACGCGAGCCAGCAGGCGATCCCGCGCGTTCTCGAAGCGTGCACCGGCGGCTCCGCCCGGCGCCGATGTCGTCTCGCCGACCAGCACGCCGAGGCTGGCCGAGAGCTCGGCTGCAACGGCGCGCTCCACCCCGAGCCAAGGCCCCAATAGCCAGGCGTCCGGAGCTTGTGCAACGCTGCGCAGCGCAGCGAGCAGAAACGCGCAGCGCTCCGGAGCGTCGTGAGCGGCCGCAAAATCATAGGCGGACGTGCGCCGCTCGAAGTTGGCGTGCAGCGCGCGCACGCGCACCGGCTCGAAGCGGGTGTGAGTCGTCTTGGCCCACTCGCTCGTCGCCCAGCTGCGAGCCAAGAGCAGCGCGTCCCAGTCGTCGCGCTCCAGATCGACGACCGCCACGCGTTTGCCCGTGCAGCGTTCGAGATCGAGCAGCGAACGATCTCGGCCGCGCGTCGGACGCAGATTGCCTTCCGGCGTGGCCACGCGCGCTGCCGCCGCGCCCAGCTCCCAGACGCCGAGCTCGCTCGAGAATTGCCCGAGCTGCGCATCGATTGCCGCAAGCTCCGCCGCGCGATCCCAGGGCTCGAAATCGAGCGCGCCCGAGTATAGCGCGCTCGCTCCAGCGTGCTGATGAAAAACCGTCGCGCGCTCACCCTGACGCGCGAGCTCGTGAGCGGCTGCCGTCCCCGCGATACCCGCGCCGATGACCGCGATGCTCACGAATCGTCGCTCCTCGAGCCGACTTCCGCTTGCAACGCCGACAGCGTCAGCGCCTCTTGCCGAGCCTGCGCGGGACCGACTGCGGCACTCCGCCGCCGCGCGCCTTGGACCAGGAAATCGAGCGCCATGTGCTGACCAGCTTCGGGCGAGCGCCCGGTCGCGTCCGCGACGATGCGCCCGCAGCGCAACGCGCAGCGCATGCCGCCACACGCCCCGAGACCGAGCCGCGTGCGGCGCGCGACGTCGTGCACGTCGTGCGCGAACTCGTGCTCCACGACATAGCGGATCTCGGCTTCGGTGACGGGCTCACAGCTACACACCACGGCGGCCTCACGCGGCCGCTGTTGCATGCGCTCCAAGACGCGCAAGCTGCGCCCGCCGTGCCGGTACTCGAGCCGCGTCGCGGTCACCGCTTCCATCCCGCCGCGAACCACGAGCAGCATCGGGTCGACTTGCTCGTCGCCGCCCGGCAGCGGCGCAACATGTGAACGCTTGGCCGCCGTATTGCCCAGCCGCTTGGCGAGCACGTCCGTCATTTCCTCCGCAAAAACGCGATAGCTCGCCAGCTTACCGCCGATCATCGAATACAACCCGTCGGCGCCGTGCTGCGCGTGATCGACGACTTGGTGCTCGCGCGACAACTGATCTTCGTTCGGTCCCCAGGCGTACAGCGTCGGACGCACGCCGCCCCAGGTACCGATCGCGCGCGCGCTGCGCACGGCGGGGAAGACGTGCTCCACGGCCTGAAATAGGTAATTTACTTCGTCGCTCGTCGCGACGACGTGATCCAAATCGCCATAGTAGTCGTCGTCCGTCGTGCCGAGCACGCTCATGTTCTGCCAAGGCAGCAAAAAGACCTGCCGGCCGTCGATCGCATAGGCGACGATCGCGTAGTTGGTCAGCCGGCGATCGAGGAATACGTGAATCCCCTTGCCCGGTCGAATCCGCGCGGCCGTCGAGGCCAGACCACCGAGCGACGCGGTGATGGGCGCCCAAGCGCCGGTCGCGTTCACGACCAGGCGGGCGGTGCGCGTGCTGCTCTCTCCCGAAACGCGATCCCGAAAACGCACGCCGTACACGCTGCCGTCCTCGCGCCGCAAAATCTCGGTGACCGTACAGTGCACGCGAATCTCGGCGCCCCGTTCGCGCGCATCCACCGCATTGCCGATGCACAAGCGCGCGCCATCGATCCCCCACTCGTCGAAAGTCACCCCGCCCGCGGATCCGCCTACAAGACCGGGCTCGAGCGTGCGGATCTCGTCGGCGCTCAGTCGCGTGTGATTTTTTCCGGCCTTGAGCGGCTGATACGCGTCGTACAGGTCGAAGAACGCGTCATAACCCGTGAGCGCGATGCGCGACATCAACGCGCCACTCTTGAAAATCGGCATCAAGAACGGAATGCGGAACAGCAAGTGCGGCGCAATGTGCTGAATGTGCCCCGAATCCAAGCACGAGCTGTGAGTGACCGCGGGGTCATACGTGAGGTAGCGCGGCCCACCGTGGATCATGCCACTCGAGTTGCCGCTCGCGCCAAAGGCGATGTCGTTGCGCTCGAACAGCGCCACCTTGAGCCCACGCAGTGACGCGTCGCGCGCGACGCCAACGCCATTGACCCCGCCCCCGATCACGATCACGTCGCAGTCGAGCGCGCGGCCGCTCGGATCTATGTCGAGTTCGCGCGCCATCCCCCTTCGATAGCGCCCAGAACGAGTCTGGTAAAGGCGGCTCCGCCCGACCCCGGCAAACTTGGCCCGGGGCGCGTTCCGGCGCTAAAGCCGAGCGCGTGACACGCGCCTCCGCCCTGCTCTTTTGTGTCCTGTCGGCCGCTCTACTGCTGCCGCCGGCCGCCGCGCGCGCAGAAACCGACGAGCAGACAGCGAGCACCACCGGGCGACCGCGCGTGAAGCTCGATCGCCTCAGTTTCCCCGCTGATCTCGCGGGCGCCAAGGAATTCGAAGGCCACTTGCGCAGCACGCTCAAGCACGAGGCGCGGCGCGCTGACTGGGGTGCCGGCTCGAGCAGCAAAATCAGCTATCGCTTCTTCGTCGAACAGCTCGAGCTGCGTGAAGAAGCAGGCGTGCTGCACGTGTCCTGCACCGCGCTCGGTCGCTTGCCCAAAGGCAGGTCGGCCAAGAGCCACATCGTGTTCGGTGGCGATCCGCACGACCGCAAAAAGGTCGTGGAGCGCGTGCTCGACATCGTCGCACGCGGCGTGGTGACGCGGCTCGCCGAGCTGGAACGTGCGCGCCGCACGCCCTGAGATTGATTGGGTAGCGGCCGGATCTGAAGCCGCGCTAGGCGATTCGCGAGCTGGATTTACAGCGTCGGCTATCCCTGTTTCATTTCAAATCTGAAGTCTAAACTTAAACATCAGATTGCGTCGCGGTTGAGGGCGCGGGCAAATAAGCTAGAAATCGCGCCCGAGCGCGCCTTCGACGACTCGGCGAAATGCGTCGCCCGGCCCTGCGCCGGCTGAAGCCGCGCGCTGGGCGTTCCCACGGCGCGCGCTCCGCTACGAGCGCCCGAAGCGCCAAGCCACGCCCGCAAAAGCGCGCGCCGCATACAGCGCGTTCACCGCGATGTAGGGCAAGAAATACAGCTCGATTCGCCCCACGAGCGCCACGTACAGCAAATACGACGGGTAGTGGATCAGAAACTTCGCGCCGCTCTCGATCAGCCCGATCACGCGGCGCACCAGCGATTTCGGGGCGCCAGACGCGACAGAGGCGGCGTTGGCAGCGCCGGGGCTCGCCTCGCCCACTACTTCGGGCCGCCGCATGAAGGTCGTGAGCGCGATACCCGAAGCAAGCGCGACCAACCCGAATAGGCCGAGCAGCAAGCAGCGCACGTCGCGCTGCTCGAGATACAGGCGCACAGCCACCGCCGCCAAGAGCAGAAATGCTTTCAGCTCATCCATCAGAAAATCGAGCAAATGCCCGACTGGCGACGCGGTCCCACGCCAACGCGCCAACATGCCGTCTGCGCAGTCGAGCACGTACGACAGCTCGAACACCACGACGGCCGCGATCAACCCCGCATGTCCAGGCAGCGCTAGCAAAAGCGCCACAGACAACAGCGCGACGAACACCGCCGAGATCGTGATCTGATTGGGCGTGAGACGCGTGCCTTGGACGGCATTCACCAAGACAGCCGCAATGGGCCGGCACACGTAGGCGTTCCAAAACAGGTCCGGAACTTTGCGCGTCTTTCGGTAGACTTCGGCCGCGCTCATGTGAAAGTTCGGGCAGGCTACCTTGAACCTCGCACAAACTCGACCTTCCCGACTCACGCGGCCAATCGCGGCCGTTGCCGGCTATTTCACGGCATTTTCCGGGCTTATCGGCTGCCACGCGGCGCGGCACGAGCAAGCCTCGTCGCGCAGCCCCGAGCAGCCGCTGAGCGCAGCGCCGGCGACCGCGAGCTCGCCACCCGCACAGCCCAGCGCGCGCGCGCCCGAGCCGAGCTCCGCCGCGCCAGCGCCCTCGGTCGGCGCGCCTCACCACTACGTGGTCGCCGCAGTCGGTGATTCGATCACCGACCCGCGCTCGCATGGTGGCGGCTACCTCGACTACGTGAAGCAGCGTTGCCCGAACATCGAGATCGACAATTATGGACGCGGCGGCACGATGGTCAACCAAATGCGGCGCCACTTCGACGAAGAAATCGCGGCGTCACCCAAGCGGTACACGCATCTGATCGTCTTCGGCGGCGTGAACGACCTGTACAGCGATCTCACCGCCTTTCGCACCCCCGCAAAAATCGAAGCGGACTTGAGC
>DATHOI010001017.1:0-7015 GCA_035485095.1 Polyangiaceae bacterium
ATACCGCTGTAGCGGTCGCCTTCGTCATTGACGAGCTCGAGGCCGGGTGGCGAACGCGCCGCGTCCTCGAGCCAACGAAACGCAAGCTGGACTTGTTCTATCGGATGCCAGCGACAACGCTCGACGGCGTCGAGGAAGGCGTCCGCGAGGGCGTCTGCGATCAGCTGTCACCCCAGATCAGGCTGCTGATGACGGCCATGAACGTGCCTGCACCCGCGGCGGCGACGCCTTTGCGGAAAGACTCGTTTTTCGAGACGCGAACGATGAACGTAGTGAGCTTTTGGACCATGGATGAACTCCTTGAATGAAGTTGCCGTTGTGGCGCTTCATGGCTCTTATGCCGGGTATCGTCGTGAATTTGCACAGTCCCAAAGAGTCGGAGGCTTGACTGGCGGGGCGATTCGGTCCCGCGACTTCGAGCCTCAGTTCCGACTGACGGCTCTACTGGTCTGAGCGAGGCTGGTGACGTTCCGCTGCGGTGCGCGACCCAGCTCGCTTGACGTCGAGCCTTGAAGCTCCAGCGTGTCAGCCTTCGATTGCACCGAGTGCTCGTAGAACGGCTCGTCGACGAATGCGGTGACCGTCGCATTCGCTTAGGCAAGGACGAACGACACCCCAAAGACCGGTAGTGTCGAAGAGCCGTTTAACGAACGCGGTAGTCAGCCATCCATCGAATTTTTGACGGCGTGCCTGCTTCCCGCAAGCTCTCGAACAGCACCGTCGATGCGATCGATCACCCGGTCAATAACATCGATGTCCCAGCCCTCGGCCTTTCGAACTTGAATTTGTTTCGCGTAGCTGCGACAGCGCTCCGCTTCTTGCAAGTCCAACGAGCCAATAGCCGCGAAAGCCGAGATGATAGAGTCGTCGAATCCGCGCGGCGGCTGGTGACCGCCCTCCAGTCCGCGCCGGACCCACACGGCCTCATTTCGCACTACGAGCAGCTGGCGCCTGAGGACATCGCTTGCTGGCGCAGTGCGCATGGCTAAAGCGTAGCACGCTCCGCTGATGCGATGGACAGCCAGCGGGTCGCAAGGCATTCTTTGCCCGTTTTGGTTCGGCCTCCCTCCCCGTTTCTCCAGCTGCCCGCACCTCCTCCGAGTGACGTCCGGGCGCCGGAAGCGCCTTGGATGCGCGTCTACCTTACGGAACCGAAGGCGGTTCGTGAAGAAGTGCTCCAAGCTACTATCGCGGGAGCACTGAAAGCTGGTCATTGCAACTGGAGCGCAATTGCGACGCGCAACAACATGCCCTCGTCAGCGACGCCTGACGCTGGGGCCCCGACATGGGCATGCGCAGGCAAGAGGTTTTGGGCTGCGACGGAACGCGAGACCGAAACCACTCTTAGCGTTTACATCGGACTGGTAAGCAACGGGCAGGCGCGCCCTCCCGACGTGGCGGAGCTTGCTCGCTCCGGCCCTCGCGAGCTGTTCGCGGTGCTTAGGCGGTACGGTGGTTCCCACACGGTGATCGTCGAAATGTTCGAGGATGCTCGGGAGACATCGATGGTGTTGCGCCTTCCTGGTGGTTGGAAAGGCCAGCTCCTAGAGCCTCCAACGCTTCAGGTACCCACCGGTGTGATAGTTACGTCCGCCGGAGCCGCAATCGCCCACTACGCCAAGTACTCGAGCGCGCCCCAGGCGCTTGCTGTTGTCGGCGTGGGCATTGCACTTGCCGCGTTCGCTTGGCTGGCCGCGGCACTCACAGCCGCCGCCCGCACGCGACCGCGGTGGGAGCGCAATGGCTGGGAGGTAGCGTAGCTATGGCTGCTGAGGAGTATATTGTTGCAGCGGTGATCTCGTCGCTGGAGGAACACGGTCAGGCAGTGCGGCAGTACGTAACGCAGACAATAGACGGGAACTCAGCCGCGCCTGCTGACATCATTTTTTCCCCAAACCACCACGATGGGCGCGTCGTCTGTATCGAGGTACGCCTTAGTGTGTCGCCGACCCTCAGTGGGGCATCGCTTGCCAGCGTTCTTCGCCATAAGAAGGTCGTCGAGGGCGTGAATCCGGGCACGGTGTTCGCGTTCGCGACAAACGCGGCACTCTCAGAGGCGCTTCAGGAAACGGCGGAGCGAGAGGGACTCGAGGTGCTGAGATTTGATCCTGACGACCCAGCACCCCTTGGTGGATTGATCCGTCAACTGGCGATCAACGTGCCGCTTCTTGCGGAAACCTAGTCGCTCGAAGCGCACGATTTGATTTCCTCGTCTCGCATGCGAGCTAGGGCGAACAGCTGGTCGCGTCAGCGCGTCAGTGCTCTAAGGGGCGCGTTCTGAACAACGCCACAACGCCAACGAATCACAGCCGAAAGTCACGCTCAGGATGTCGACGAGACCGAAAGTTGAGTGTCGTCTATCACGACCGCACGCGTCTCACTAGCAAAGCGGAAACATGTCGCTGGGTCGACCCCGCGTTCGTCCGCGGCGCGAGCCATTCATCCGCGAGGGCCCGTGCTTCCGGCTCTCTGCCTGCAAGCAAATGATCGGTGGCCAGCTTGAGGATAGCGCGGCCGCCGGGCGCGATCCTCGGCACGGGCACTCGAACGCCGCGAAGTTCAGCGGGCTCGAACTTGGAAAGACCGTCCGCATAACTACGAGCGCACTTCTCAAGCTCGCGCCTCGCAGTTGAACTCAGAAGAACGAGCGCAACTGCTATGCGAGCGTTGGGTGTTCTGAACCCTTGTTTGAATTTCACAACGTACAGGGTGTTCGTCGCCGTCAAGCCTCGCATGTCCCGTATGACCAAGAACGGAAGATTCTTGGACATTCCGGATAGGAAACCATCAACATTGGTTGGGAGCGGCACGCGGTACCAAGGCGTTCGCCGTTTGAGCTTGTAACCGTTCAAATTACATTTGCCCGCTTTTGCTAAGCGAAGATAGCGCTGGACTGCAGCGTGCTTCATTGCTGCTGCCCGGGGCGAGAAGAGCCACGCACGTTCCCCGCTGGCCAGGAGCTGTCGCCACGAGCGCTCCGTCAGATGAGCGGCGAGCAGGTGCCGCGACCGCGTAACAACAGGGCGCAACGCGGAACGCGGAAGCTTGTGCTGAAGCCGCTCGCCTTCTGTCAACAAGAAATACCGAGCATCTCCAGTTACCGCGCCAATCCGGATATCGATCAAGTCACCAAGTAGTCTCGTTTGTGGCGCGCGCGCGAGGCGCCGGACGGTAGCGCTAGATGACGGCGACCGACCGGTCGCGATAACGCCGAGGGCGCGTATGGTGCCCGAAATATCACGGACCTCGGTCCGCCTCCACAATGACTCCTCGCCACCCCGGTCCTTTGCGACAATCACGACAGAGCCGTCGAGAACGTGCGGGAACAGGGGCTTCGAGCTCCTGATCTCGATCACTTCACCGAACGCTTCACCTACCGCCTCGCGTATGGGCTGCGCGTAGCGAGCGTAGTCCCACGCGGCTGGCAACACGACGACCATGCTCCCCTGAGGCTTCAGAACCTGAATGGCGCGGAGAACGAAGGCGCACCAATAGTTTGCGTTCAAGAATAGCGTGCCCCCGTTCGGCATGCGCAACGATTGTGCTGCTCGTTTAGGAGACCCCGTCAGGCGTCCGATGGACGCGTACGGCGGGTTCATGACGACGTGATCGAAAACCTCGCGTCGATTCTCCGCCCAACGGATAAAATCAATGCCGCGACTGGTTCGCGCAAGTTGGTCCGCGCCCTCCAATTTTCGCCTGAGGTCGAGAGCCACGATCTGGGTTCGCGGCACGCCGAGTTGAGACAATGCGCGGACGAAGGCACCGTCGCCCACGCACGGATCCAGCCACCTCGCTAGGTTCGTTCTCTGAACGGCACTCACCATAGCCGTCGCCAGATCGTGCGGCGTGTTGACGGTCGCCGACTGTGGCACTCGATGCGTTGCCATGGTCGTCGCTACGGTTCCCAAAATCCAACTAGGCGATGACTCTCGGCAACGTCAGCCCATGGCGCGTGCCCCCCTAGTAAGAAGGCACGGGAAAGACCGTGGTTAAAGACGCGGCAACAGATCTCAGGGGAATGAATGCAGCCGTGACATGCCCCTCGATGATCAATGCAGTCAGGATCATAAATGCATCGGGACGCCTCATCGCTGAGAGCGTCTAGGAAGCTCTCCAAGTGGTCGCGCGCGAGAGTTCGAAGGCCGCCGAGCTGGAATACGCTTGCATTGTCGTAAACGACTCCTCCGAGCAGGGGTAGGAAGACGTACTCACTCAACGACGTTCGTTCGGCTCCGGCAAAGCGCGTCGCGGCTCGCATGACCAGGTGCGAGAGAGTGTGAACCAACCCAAAAAGATATCGCCTCAATGGCGTCGCCCAAATCCGATCGTGAAAACGATCGATGGGTTCCAAGGACCTCAGGATCGCGGTCAATGACGACTCGCCGGCTTCGCTCTCCGGCACAGAGATCCCGTTCCTTTCGAGCCAGGTGAGGACCTTTGGCGCTGACAGCGAGAAAAGGATCCCTTCGTGTTCAGCTTCCCGAGCAAGCACGGGGACTGTGCCCACGAGCTCAGGTCGAGCGACACTTTGCGCGGCGTATTCATTGAAGGCAGGAAACGCGCGGAGTTCCGTCGGGAGATCTTTCGCGGAGAGCTCGTCATAGGTTGGCTGAAATGCTCGGCGTGTGTACGCAAACGTCGACGAAATTATCGGAAGATCCGCAACGATCGACAGGTCCTCAAATCCTAAGCGCTCGGAGAGCGCTCGCACCCGTTCGATATCACCGTCGCCAAGCCCGCCACCGTCTCTGGCGATCGCAAGAGCAGACGTAGACTGGACCGTCGTTAGTAGCGCATAGCTCTCACGGGCGGACTTCACGATGTCTTCGGGAGCCTTTTTGTCGCCTTCGCTAGCGGCCTCGCTTCGGGCCGGTTTGTGCGTCGGCTCTGAGGTGGCGCCCAGCAATGCTGCCTTCTGAATTGCCGCGTAGAGTTCCTTAACTTGGCTTGTTCGACCGGCGTCCTGCGCCTGCTTCAATCGAGCGAGGAGGGTTCCAATGCTCTTGTCCGGCGATTCAGCTTGAGCACGCCCGTCTGCGGGAACAAGCCGCTGAAGTTCCTTCAGACGACGGTCTTCGAGACCGTGAGGGATATTTGCTCGATCCAGGCGCAAGATCGAAATTGATTGCGGATAGTACGCTTCGCTCTGGTTGTAACGGGCCACTCGCATGGCGCTCCGCGCGATGGAAGAGTCGACGGTATCCGGTTCGTCCGATTGGTTCGGCTTGTTCGTCGCGCGCTCTTTTGAGCTTCTGCTAAGACATCTTTCGCAATTCGCGGTCAACCTTTCCTGAATTTCCTGATTGCAGCGCAAACAGACCACTCGCATATCCCGAACACGCTCGCTATGGCTTGGGATGGCTGGCTCGCCGAGGTCGCCACAGCGCTGGCACTTTAGACGAGGCGCGTTGATCGACAGGAACCCTGCTCCGTCCTTCTTAAATGTGGGAAGCCATTGCTCGATAGGATGAAGGTCACCGCAGCCGTGCACGAAGACAAAATTGAACTGTCTGAGCGTGGATTCGTTGCAGTGTTTGCACCGCAACGAATCGGCCATTCGGAGAGCCTTTCGCTTCAAGAAGTACAGACGCGAACAGCGACGACAGCGGTATGCGGTTTCAAAAACGAACGCTTCAATCGAGACCGGCTCACCTACCGCATACCTTTGCGGCTCCGACAGCGGATCAGGAAAACTCGGATCGACTTGGCCGCCGTCTCGCCTCCAGTACTCGAAGAAGCCCGCGAGCTCGGAAAGCAATGCGCCAACCCGCTCGTCGCTCCAGACTTGTTTCAGCCGCACCGCTCCGAGCTTTACGATCGCACGCCCGTCGTCCCAGTCGACCGTTCGATGCGGGAGGTAGTGATACAGAAGCTGCGCTACTCCGCGCTCCATCTGAAGCGCTCGAGGTTCATCGTCCGCTTTTTCGATACCTGCCGAGAAGGAACCACCACCCACCCCCTTAGCCATTGATCAGCCTCCGCAATGTCAGAACCTCGTCTGGCGGCCCGACCCGAATCGTAGCCGGCTCGTCCACGTCTCTAAGGCTCTTCATCGCGCCTAGATGCTTGCCCAGCCACCTACCGTGGACCCCAGGCGCGGGGGCAGCGTTGAGCACGTAGGCAAGCTTGTTCTTGGTGTGCCGTGCGACGAGTTCTGCGTAGCCCGGCGATGGCGCCGATTGGGCGCCATATGCTTTCGTCATCCAAGCGACCACGACGGCTTCAGACAAGCATTCCGGATTGGTCGACGCGGCGTCCTGGACCTCCTCCACCGTTGACAGCGACCGCCCGAGTTGACGAGCGGCGACGCCGAATAGGTAGCCGCAAAGCACTCCTGCAACCGTTCGGGCTAATGCTGGCTCGGACCAGCGAGTTAGCGCCGACGGATCGACAAGTCTGTCCAGGTAACGATGAAACCCGTCGAAACGCTCGAACACGCTGCGATCGCGCTCGCTCTGCGGAGTAATGAGCAAGATGGAGATTCCAGGAAACGTGCGGCCAACCCGAGCGGACGCTTGAATGTATTCGGCCACGAGACGAGTAAACCCAGCGAAGACCATAACATTGAAGCGATCCACATCGACGCCGTGACCGATGATGCTCGTTGCAACGACACCGCGAATGCGTTCGCCAGGAGACGACTGAGGCGTGGCCTTCTGGATGCTGTCCATCGTGTTGATCATTTCGACCATGTCGACGCCGCTGTTGAACGTACGAACATCGAGATAGTGGGGGCTCTTTGCTTGCTCCAGCTCCTTCTTCACGCGCGACTCAATCGCCTCCGAAACCTGATCGGAACCCTTCCTGGTCAGAACGTACGTCAGAGGAACTTCGTAGCGAAAAACAAGCTCTTTCAGCGCTTCGGATGACAACGCATGGACACCGTACGCCTCGGAGAAGCCGGCAGGATCAGAACCAGCCAATTCGCGCGCTCGATCAATCTCGAGATAGAGAAGAGACAACGCGCGAGCGACGATGGGGGTGTGCTTCCTGCCCACACCCTGAATCCCGA